>NZ_JAYGHE010000069.1:22745-38987 GCF_034931145.1 Nostoc sp. UHCC 0252
ATAAAGGGGAGGGTTAGGTTGGGGTGACGCGGATAGTGATGGGAAGCCAGAGGACTGAACATCACGTTTTGACAAGGGTTTCACGTTAAGTTGACACGTATGTACCGTGCCCCTAGATGTCAACTTAAGTTCAAACGCTTATCCCATAGCCGTTTTACCCCCCTTAATCCCCCCGATATATTGCGGGAAAAAGAAATCTAGTTTCCTCCCTTAATAAGGGGAGGGTTAGGGTGGGGTGAGGCGGTGAGCGATGGGAAGCCAGAGAACTCAATATCACGTCTTGACAAGCGTTTCACGTTAAGTTCCCAATGGGCAGTGCCGTGCCCTTACGGGTGTACCTCGCGTAAACGAAAACCGCTATATTTTGGCGAAAACATTTAAGTTCCCACGATTACTGGTATTTTTGGCCATTTACCGGACTACCCAATAGCTACATCAACTTACAGGTTAACAATAGATTAAATGTAGCTTAAGCTTGAAGGTCAAGTATGTGTCTTCCGAATTATTTTTACCAATAAATTTTGATGATAATGATTATCAAAAAATGGTACTATACAAAATTTTTACTTTACTTAGATTTACTGCCCCATATATCTATATAATAAATCACTGCGATCTGATAAAATTTTCAACAAGCAGGATAACTGCTTGTTATCTTTTTCTTGAACCCACCGATTTAGAGTCTTTTTTGGGAAAGGAAAATAAAAAATGTCTCATTTATTGTGGAAAACTCTGGTACTCAGCCCAGTAGTTTTGGGAGTGACGGTGTTAGTTTCCGCTAAGGCTATGGCTACTGGAGTAGCAGCCTCTTCTGAAGATACAAAGATAAAAACTGCTCAGGCAGAAGCGCCAAAAGCTTCTGAGGCTGCAAAATTCATCGAAACCCAATCAAAAGTTAATCAGCTATTTATTGCCCAAAATACTGATAACAATCAGGTTTTAGAAGAAGTTAAGCGCTACAGCAGTGAGGGTAAGAATCAAAATTCACTGTCTCAAGTCACATCAGTTTCTCAGTTTTCTGATGTCCAGCCGACTGACTGGGCATTCCAAGCTTTGCAATCGCTGGTTGAACGTTACGGTTGTATTGCTGGATACCCCAACTCTACTTATCGTGGCAACCGGGCACTGACTCGTTATGAGTTTGCCGCAGGTTTAAATGCTTGTTTAGATCGGGTTAATGAACTGATTGCTACTGCAACTGCTGACTTGGTGACAAAACAGGATTTGGCAACCCTCCAGCGTTTGCAAGAAGAATTTTCGGCAGAACTAGCAACTCTGCGTGGTCGAGTCGATGCTGTAGAAGCACGGACTGCTGAACTGGAAGCTAATCAGTTTTCTACTACCACAAAATTGGTGGGTGAAGCTATTTTTGCCGTTACTGATATTTTTGGCGGCAACACTGGCGATGCGAACAATACTGTATTCCAAGATAGGGTACGTTTAGACCTGCAAACCAGCTTTACTGGTAAAGACGTTTTACACACCCGTCTTGCAGCTGGTAATGCACTAGCCTTTAGTCAAATTGATAATGGTGGTGCTGTTATCGATACTGCTGAAGGCACACAAACTTTTCAAGTAGGTAGTACTACTAACAACAGTGTCATTATAGACTGGCTAGCATATTACGTACCCATAGGCCCAGCCCAAGCTTACTTTGCGGCCACCGGAGGTATTCATAGCGATTATGTAGCCACTAACAACCCTTATTTTGAGGACTTTGATGGTGGTAATGGGGCTTTGTCTACCTTTGCTTCTGAAAGTCCTATCTATCGTATTGGTGGTGGTGCCGGTGCAGCCCTGACTTTACCCTTTGGTAGCGGGGGCAGTTTTTTCAAACCAAGTTCACTGACTGTAGGCTACTTGGCATCAAACGCTAATAATCCTGGAGTAAATCAAGGTTTACTTGAAGGAAACTATGCAGCTCTTGGACAGTTGAACTTTAGTGTTGGCGATCGCTTGGCGATCGCTGCTACCTACGTTCATGGTTATCATGGTGCCGGAGGCGGTAATTTATTTGATGCAGGTGGTGGTTTAGCTGGCACTAATCGCGTCGTAGGTACTGGTCAATCTAACACCCTAACAGCCCTAGACGGATCTTCCAGTAATTCTTATGGAATATCGGCAGCCCTTAGACCTAGCGATAAACTGTCAATTAGTGGCTTCGTTTCTTACCACGATGTCACAGGCTTCGGTGCTGATGATGATTATGAAGCTTGGAGCTACGGTATTGGGGTAGCCTTGCCTGACTTCGGTAAACAAGGTAACGTTTTAGGTATTTTTGCTGGTGCAGAGCCTTATGCCTTTAACCGACCAGGTTTTACTGGTAATGATGTACCTTACCACATCGAAGGTTTTTACAAGTATCGCGTGTCAGATAACATCTCAATTACCCCTGGTGTCATCTGGTTGACCTCTCCTGGTCAAAGCAGCGCTAACGACGATGCAATTATCGGTACGCTGAGAACAACTTTCACCTTCTAACTGTTGACAGCAATTGGCTGTAGAAAGGATAGATGTCATTGGTATCCTACTTCAGCTAAAACCACTTTAAAACATAGTTTCCAGGCAAAGGCTGGAAACTATATTCTTGATTAATGCTGCAAATTAGGAAGGCGGAGCCTTAATTAGGTATTCTTGAAGAAGAAGTAAGAATTCAGAAGTCAGAATCAATCAGTCGGGGATTCAGACCGGCGCAGGAATTGTTGCACCACCAAATCTACGATTTGGTGGTGGTCTTAAACCTGGTTATTCATCCGCCACTCGCACAGAAAACATTGCTGAATTCTGACTCCTGACTCCTGAATTCTATTCGATAAATTTGATATCCTTAATAATTATTGATGTTGCTCTTTTGACCGTTACTAACCATACCTAATGCATTCATCCGAGAAAATTTTAGATGATCTAAAGTTTGCTGTATCATTGACGAGTCTGTTTTGTCGATCTTTACCACTAGCAATATGCCATCAGTATAGGGTGCTAGTAGACTAGTATCAGCTAGCCCCAAAATAGCGGGAGAGTCATAAATCACCAAGTCAAAAGCGTTATGGAAATCTATCATTAGTTGCTTCATCTTTTCAGACGAGAGCAGCTTTGTGGGATCAGATGGTACGGGCCCAGAAGTTATTACAGATAACTGATTCATCGAGGGTAATTGCCGGATTACCTCACTTGTTGGCAGGTTTGCCGAGATTAAATTGCTTAATCCCCATAAGTTATTTAAACCTGATAAGGTGTGAATCTTGGGTTGGCGTAAATCAGCATCTACAAGCAGTACTCTTTGTCCCATACCTGTAGCTACCTGAGCTAAATGGAAGGCAATAGTAGACTTACCATCACCAGGCATCGCTGAACTAATAATGATTGAAGCAATAGGGCGCTCAGAACTCAGGAATTGGACATTTGTATAAAGCACCCGCAAAGCTTCTAAAAATTTTGCTGAATAATTGCTATGGACTTGATGTGCTAACCCAGGAACGCCTTTAAGAATGGGATTTAGTATTCTGGTTATGGAGAGTTTTCGCGTGGGGATATGGTCTTGAATACTCTCGACTTGCTTTTCGAATGGTATATTTCCTAACAACGGGAGTTTAACCTTCCCTTTGAGTACCTCAACGCTATGGTAAGTATTGTCAAGCTTTTCCAGCAGTAGAGCAACACCGATTCCTAACGCTATACTTGCAATCAATCCTGGTATTAAATAACGTTTAATACTCGAATCAGAGATAGGGAGTTTCGGTTTACTAGGTGCCTCAAGTAACTGCCAACCAAGTTCTGCTTGAGATATCTGAATTTGGAGATTTTCACGAGTAGAGAGAAAGCGATTCAGGCTCTCGGTTGTCACCTGTAATTTTCGCTGTAATTCAGTATATTGTCGTGCTAATATTGGCCATTGTTTGCGCTGGAGTTCAATTTTCTCTTCTACTTTAGCAAGTTCTTGGCTTTGCACTTCTAGAGTTTGAAGTTGAGTCGTTACTTCTGCAATTTTTGTACCCAGAAATCGTTCCTCTTCATTCTTTAGCAAAGGCAAGAGGCTTGCCCGTTTCTCTTTTAATGTTTCGATGGTTGGGTTATTATCTTGCAAACGAGTTGACTCTGTAGCAATTTGAACTTCTAGTTGTCGTACTTGATTCAATAACTGCTGATACAAAATAGCATCATTTAGCACTGCCAGCTTGCCATTTTTTTCTTGCAGAAAAGAGAGGTTGGCGCGAACTTGTGCTATTTTTCCATCAATTAATTGTCGTTGCTCCGACAAACTGGTGGTTTGATTAACAACTTGTTCAGACTGCGCTCCTGGGTCAACAAAGTCGTATTTTTGCCGGAACGTTTGCAGTTCTTTCTGAATCTGATCGACTCGATTTTGGATAAATGGCAGTTGCCTTTCAACAAACTGAATCCCTTGCCGTAACTGCGTTTGCCGCTTTTCCTCGCTGTAATTTTGATAATTCTTAGAAATTAGGTTGAGTACAAATTCAATTTGATTTGGATCTTGGCTTCGATAACGAACTTCTATAATCTTGGTCTCAGCAAACCGAGAAATCGTTATGTTTTTGATCAGCGTATCATAGGTAATGTCTGGATACTTAGCTTGCAACTGCTTTACAATCTTTCCCATTAATTCAGGACTTTTGAGAACCTGAATTTGACTTTCGTAATCTAGACCAGACTTGCCTACGTTAGGGTCTTTGACAATATCCACTACTTTGGTATCATCATTTACTGGTTCGACTAAGAGGCGAAAATTACCTTCATATACTGGTGGCTCCCGGTTTAGGATCAAGCTAACAAAAACAACTGTCGTTAGAGTAATAGTTACCCCTGCAATCACTAGCGCTCGTCGGCGCACGACACTCAGAAGTTGTGAAAAACTCCAATCATTCTCTTCGCTTTCATATATGGGGAAAGGCTGAGGCTGAAGAAATGGCGGTACAGAGTTATTATTCTGGTTATAACTTGGGGATTGAGAAGAATGATTCTCCATCTATTTAATAATATAATACGTATTAATTTAGCTACAGAAATGTGGCCGCAGGCTTTGGTAATACTACGTAAGCAAGTAACTACATAGAGGTTTATTATTAACCATGAAAGTGGAAAGCTTGTTAGTACAACACTTCATTAATGGGAGGTGGAAATCAAAATTTTGATAATCTGTGGATCTCGATTCATCTCTTAAGTTAATTTTAACTCTCTGTTGTGCTTAAGCGTACTTAGGTGTAACTCTTAAAGTTATATACTTTTCAGATTCTAACTGATTAACTGGTAATAATAACATCTTTGTTTTAAAGTATACATTTTTTTAGTTTCAATCATAGCTTAAGACAAAATTAATCTCCAATAGTGTCAAAGTGTGACTTGGATACAAATAGATCAATCTCTTAATATCAATCTAGTAACACTGTAAGTGTGACTAACTATACTTAATAAATTTACAAATTTTCAGATATAAATATTCATGTATTAAAGAAAGTAATAGTTTTACAATATTGACAAATTAGACACTAAGTACAGCGTTGAAACCTATAAAAAGACAGGTCTGCGAGACGCTTTGCTAATGACGGAGACTAATCACTGGGGCTAGAAAGACGGATAATTTGAGTCATCTCGAATTTAGGATTTAGATAATTTAACTTAATGCATAAGCCCTAAACGACTACTTTTATGAAGTTTCTGTTTATGATATTCTCAAAAGATAAATTTTTGATGAAATATATAGGTATATTTTAAACGTCCTTTTCTCATGGTATTGTTGTAAGTAATTGCATGTAAAAACCAATATTAAATATATCACCATATTTAATATGATTATATGTGATAAATATTGCTTAAACAAATGTGAAATTAAGTAAATGATAAAACCCAAAATTCAATTGACATAATTCGCCAATTCCTCAGCCGACATAAAGCTCATAGCATCTGTTAGTTTTCTTGATACATCTAAGAAAGTTTATTATTAAGTCGGTAAAAGGAACTATTGTAGGGTAATCTACATCTCTACGATTACCGTAGCAACGTTTAAACTGATTCTTTTTGTTGTGTTCCCATCTCCGAAAATTTCGTGTGTACAAAGTCAAATGAGTATCAATCTTTATTAAGCAACTTAGTTACCAGATATATCTGTGAATACAAGTAGGCTTGATGTATACCAATAGATTAATCTTATTAATAACTTTGCCTGGAGCAAATCGACAATATTTGTTAATTCAGGTAAGTCAATGTGTGTAATTATTAATGGCTTGAGCGGTTCAGTAGTGTCTTTAAAAGGATTTCTACAGTAGGTATAGGTATAACTAATGAGACTTAATGAATGGATTAATCAAAAACTTTTACAATCCATTTCTACTCGGTTAGATGTTAAGGATGACTATTCTGTAAAAACTCAGCAATCTGTCAAATTGTCTGTAATCACCCAATTTTTCCCGCCAGACTATGCTCCTACGGGACAGTTGATTGATGAACTGGTGAAGCAGCTAGAGCAGCAAGGAGTAGATATTGAGGTTTTTACAAGTCAGCCAGGATATGCATTTGACTCTCAAACTGCTGCTTTAGCAGTTGAACGTATTGGTGGAATCCGAATTCAACGATCGCGCACAGCCCAACTTTGGCCGGGAAGAATTCGTGGTAAGGCTGTTAATGGTGTCTTATACACCTTGCGGGCTTTACTATATATGCTCCGAGCTTGGCGACGTAGCAATGTATTATTAGTAACTACAGCGCCTCCATTTTTGCCAATCATCGGATATCTGGCTTATTTATTGTTCCGACTTCCCTATGTTTGCATCCTCTACGATCTTTATCCCGATATTGCGATCGCACTGGGAGTAGTCTCCAAGCATAATTGGCTGGCACGGTTATGGCGGGGTATTAACAAACAGGTTTGGCTAAATGCTAAGGGAATTGTGGTTCTTAGTCCAGCCATGAAACAGCAAGTACTAGCAAATTGCCCACAAGTAGCCGATAAGATTTCGGTAATTCACAGTTGGGCAAACCCAGAATTGATTGTGCCAATTGCCAAGCAAGAAAACTGGTTTGCTTGGAAGCATAACTTAGTCAACAAATTTACCGTCCTCTACTCCGGGAATATGGGGCGTTGCCATGATATGGCAACTATGTTGCAAGCTGCTCAACAACTGCAAGACGAGCCAGTTCAGTTTGTCTGTATTGGTGGTGGAGCGAAACGGGATGAATTGATTCAAGAAGTGAATGAATTAGGACTGAAAAATTTTACATTTCTGCCCTATCAAGACAAGCAGGTGCTGCCCTATTCTTTAACAGCTTGCGATCTGTCACTAGTGAGTGTGGATTCATCAACCGAGAGTTTAGTCGTTCCGAGCAAGCTTTACTCAGCTTTAGCATCAGGAAGACCGATAGCGGTGATTTGTTCGCAGTATTCATACCTGAGACAACTGGTTGCCGAAGCCAACTGCGGTAGTACCTTTGAGAATGGAGATAGTAATTCTCTCGCTCAATTTATTCGCTTACTCAGCCGCGATCAGCAACTGGGAGAGCGGATGGGCAAGTCAGGTCGTCAGTATTTGCGATCGCATTTCACACCAAAGATTATCTCTCAGCAATACTTGGATGTTTTGCAGCAAGCAATACTACCTGATACTGCGATCGCCATGTCTCAAAGCCATACAAAATAGTTCTTTGAGAGATTTAAGTACACTCTCAAATACTACAGCTACAAAAAATTCTCCCTTGCCCTTTCCTCCCGGCTTTACCAGTGAAATGGTACTAGCGGGGCCAGTTCTACATCCAGGTATTTATCGGAAGTATTTGCCATTATCTTTTGAGTCTGGCAGTACTTTCTCAATATTTGGAACACAAGAACAATAAGCAAAATAGAAAGTACTGTTTTAGTAGAAAATTTACCTTTTCTTTAAGCGAAATTCACAATTTCCTTAAGAAAAGATGTTGCATATTAAATAATATTTAGCTTCTTGGAGGGTTATGTTTAATGCGTAATTGAAGTAGAAAAACAATTGTCAAAAGCGATCTATAAGAACAGCTAGTAAGTAGACTTATAAACTTTTTATAAGCCTCACTATCATCATGCTTAAGCTATGACAAAAACCATCAAATAAGTTTTGTTTTATGATCCTGATAAGTTGAATTAAGATAATATGAAGTGGTCAAAACTATGTTATGCTTTAAGACAGATTGACAGTAGTAAATAACACTTTCAATAGCATTAGGTAATCTTATTGCCTAACGACAAGGTTAAACTTATTGCGGAATTTCAAAAAATAAATTTTTGATTTTAGAATATTTTTCAATCTGGTTAGTTTAATTAAATAAAACTTAGCTTTTAACTTTAGGAGATGAGCTTCGATGGTCTTTTTGATCTCAGTTCCTCCAACGAAACCTTCCGAATTTCACTGTTTATTTACTGAAGTGGGAGGTCGAATTGCAGAGAAGGTGTGACCGAAATCGGAAACGTTCAAAACGACGGGATATCTATTGTCCCAATCATGGCTGTTACCTGGAAAGCAGGAGTCAAAAATATCAATTGTTTGCCGACCAAGCAGGACAGTTGCAGCAACGGGGCATGAGCCGCCGAAGTGCATTGATGCTGGTAGCAAGTCAAACCACAGTTAGTATAGGGGGAGAATGGTTGGAGGCTTTTTGGTGTGACCAATGCCAGCAAACAAAGTGGTATCACGTTTGCAAGTCAAACGAACGCACCTATAAAGTTTCTCTAGCGCCACAAGAGCTTTGGCAGCAAGTAACAGGAGTAATCAATCCTGAAGGAAATCCTTCTGTGGGAGAATTTACTCGAAAGCAGGCAAAGATGCTTAACTATCACAACATCAAAGATTTTCAATTTGTCAATTAATGCTTAAAAGCAGTTGTCTTTAATCAATATTATGAGTAGTAAAGAAATTACTTCAAAGCCAGAGTTGGTAATTGAAGCTGGACGTAGTGAAGAGCAGTATTGGAAAGACCTGTGGCGCTATCGAGAACTATTTTATTTTTTAGCTTGGCGTGACATTCTAGTGCGCTACAAACAAACAGTAATTGGTATGCTCTGGGCACTAATTCGACCATTTTTGACGATGATCGTATTCAGCGTCATCTTCGGAAACTTGGCGAAATTACCTTCAGAGGGAACAGCACCCTATCCAATACTGGTATTTGCTGCCTTGCTACCCTGGCAGTTTTTTTCCAGTTCCCTCAGTGAGTGTAGCAATAGTCTAATTAATAATGCCAACTTGATTTCTAAAGTATACTTTCCCCGCTTAATTGTGCCTGCGAGTTCAGTGATTGTTAGCTTTGTAGACTTTCTAGTTTCTGGGATAATTCTCTTAGGACTTATGGCTTGGTATGATTTTGTTCCTAATTGGCGGATATTATTATTACCCTTATTTATAGGCATTGCCTTTACTGCTTCATTAGGAGTAGGGCTGTGGTTAGCAGCTTTGAATGTGGAATATCGAGATTTCCGCTATATTGTGCCATTCATTGTGCAGTTTGGTCTATATATATCGCCCGTCGGTTTTAGTAGCAGCGTTGTGCCAGAACAATGGCGTTTACTTTACTATTTAAATCCAATGGTGGGCGTTATTGATGGCTTTCGCTGGGCAATTTTAGGAGGAGAGTCCAAACTTTATTGGGCTGGATTCACACTATCTCTAGGACTAGTTGCTCTGTTACTAGTAAGTGGCATTTGGTACTTCCGCAAAATGGAACGGACATTTGCTGACGTAATTTAGTAAGGAAGTGTGCAGATGTCTGAGAATATGATTAGTGTTGAGAATTTAAGCAAAAAATATATTATCGCTCACCAGCAAGAGCAAGGAAGTCGCTACAAAGCACTGAGGGATGTAATTGCTGATGGTGCTACATCTTTTGCCAAGTCATTTCTCAAACCTCGGGGCAAAAAAATGCCCAACCAAAATCGGGAGGAATTTTGGGCATTAAAAAATATTTCCTTTGAGATTAAACAAGGTGAAGCCATTGGTGTTATTGGACGCAATGGAGCCGGTAAATCTACCCTGTTAAAAGTTCTGAGTCGGATTACCGAACCGACAACGGGACGTATCTCCATTAAAGGGCGGGTAGCAAGTTTATTAGAAGTGGGGACGGGATTTCACCCAGAACTGACGGGGCGCGAGAACATTTATCTCAACGGTTCCGTTCTGGGGATGAGTAGAGTCGAAATTAAAAAGAAATTCGATGAAATAGTTGCCTTTGCTGAGGTTGAAAAGTTTTTAGATACGCCAGTAAAGCGCTACTCATCAGGAATGTACGTCCGGCTTGCTTTTTCCGTTGCAGCCCATTTAGAGCCAGAAATTTTAATTGTCGATGAAGTTCTAGCTGTAGGTGATTCGGCATTTCAGAAGAAATGCTTGGGAAAAATGGGTGATGTAGCCACCAAAGAAGGACGAACAGTTTTATTCGTCAGTCATAGTATGCAAGCTGTTAATCAACTTACCAAACGTTGCATACTGCTTTCTAAAGGTAACATTCAGTTTGATGGTCATACTGGCAAAGCAGTACAGTTATATCTGGCTGGGCAGAAAGATGAATCTGTATTGCCGGGATATTACCAAGCTCCTGTCAACAAAACTGGCAATCATGTAGCTTGGGTAAAGGCACACACTTCTGAGGAAGAAGGAATTCACTGTTGGGGAGAACCAATTAGCTTTGAGTTTGCCTTGCACATAGAGAAGCCTCATGAAAGTCTGTGGTTTTCGTTTCAAATAGTAAGTGCGCTGCAACAGCCTATTAGTATTTTTTGGTCTTTGTCTGATGCGCCTTTTCGCCATCAGCCAGGAACTCATATTTTGCGATGTGAAATACCTAAATTGCGACTTTATATGGGTTCATATACCCTAACAACATGGCTTTCTGAGCGACGTAGCGAAACCCTATTAGAAAATCTCAAAGAGATTTGTCAGTTTGAAGTCAGTATGCACAATTTCGAGCGTCTAGATTACCCCTGGGAAGCTGATGAGTGTACTTATTTAGAAGATGCTATTTGGCATGTATAAAAGCATTAATTTTAAGGCAGATTAAATAATGGCTGTAAATGATGATGTCAAGTTAGGCAAAAACGTGAAGATTTTTCATCCTCATCTCGTGAACCTCTACGGTTGCGTTATTGGTGATGACACAAAAATTGGTACATTTGTGGAGGTTCAGAAAGATGTGACGATCGGAAGCCGGTGTAAAATTTCATCCCACAGTTTTCTGTGTGAAGGAGTTGTGTTAGAAGATGAAGTGTTTGTTGGTCATGGAGTCATGTTCACTAATGACCTTTATCCTCGTGCAACCAATGAAGATGGCAGTTTAAAAACTGACGATGATTGGTATACAGTCAAGACTTTAGTGAAGCGCTGTGCATCTATTGGTAGTAATGCTACCATCCTGCCAGGTGTAACTATTGGTGAAAAAGCAATCGTCGGTTCTGGAGCAGCAGTAACTCACGATGTTCCTGACTATGCAATTGTAGTTGGAGTCCCTGCTCGTGTGATTGGGGATGTGCGCGATGGGCTACGTTCCAACATAGGCGAGGCGATCGCCAAAATTTAGAAATATCAGCTAGCAGTTTGCGAAAACCTGAAGTTTTGTACGCAATCTATAAATAGATATTGAGTAACTTCTTGGTGGACTCTGAAGCTTTGCAAAGATAAAAGTAATTTGCAATTCATTCAGAAACTACAATCACCTTTTAGTGGCAGTAGTTGATAGCGCATAAAAAATAAATTTTGATTAGTTAAAAACAATGGCAAATATCATTAATATCGGTGTCATCGGCTATGGCTATTGGGGTCCAAATCTGGTAAGAAATTTTGTAGAAATGCCAGGAGTTGAGGTTAAAACAGTCAGTGATTTTAACCCACAACTACTAGCAAAGGTACAAGCTCGTTATCCGACAATTCAAGTTACAAAAGATTGTCGAGACATATTTACAGATCCCAAAATCGACGCTGTAGCGATCGCCACACCAGTTTCAAGTCACTTTGAATTAGCTTTAGCTGCATTGCAAGCTGGTAAGCATGTGCTGGTAGAGAAGCCAATGACAACTACCTCCGAGCAAGCACTGCGGCTGATTGAAGAAGCAGAAAAACGCAACCTAGTCTTAATGGTCGATCACACCTTTGTGTATACGGGTGCTGTCCGCAAAATGCACGATTTGATCGCCACTAATTCCTTGGGTGATATTTACTACTACGATTCTGTCCGCGTCAACCTGGGACTTTTTCAGCATGATGTCAATGTCATCTGGGATTTGGCAGTCCACGACCTTTCAATCATGAGCTACCTACTGCCATCCAAACCTTATGCTGTCTCGGCTACAGGCATCAGCCATGTTCCGGGAGAACCAGAAAATATTGCCTACTTGACCTTATTCTTTGAAAAAAATCTCATTGCTCACATCAATGTCAATTGGTTAGCACCAGTAAAAATCCGTCGCACATTGATTGGTGGTAGTCAACGGATGATTGTTTACGATGACTTAGAACCAAGCGAGAAAGTCAAGATTTACGACAAGGGGATTACAGTCAACGGCAACTCCGAAAGCGTGTACCAAATGATGATTGGTTATCGCACAGGGGATATGTACTCACCCAAGTTAGATATGACAGAGGCATTGAAAACAGAGGGATTGCACTTCATTAATTGTATTGAACAAGGCGATCGCCCAATTACTGATGGAGAAGCAGGACTGCGGGTAGTCAGAATTCTCGAAGCCGCCACCCAGTCTCTGAAGCAACAAGGCCGATTAATTGAACTGAATGTGGCAGAGGTAGCAGCATGATTCCATTTGTAGACCTAAAAACTCAATACCTGAGTATTAAAGACGAAATTGATACTGCCGTCTTGAAAGTACTTGCAAGTACGCAATTTATCTTGGGGGATGAAGTCAAAGCTTTAGAAACAGAGTTTGCCGCTTATTGCAATGCAGATTATGGCATCGCTGTCAATACAGGTACTAGCGCCCTCCATCTAGCATTACTAGCAGCTGGCATCGGTGCTGGTGACGAAGTGATTACCGTGCCTTTTACCTTTGTTGCCACCACAGCAGCAATTTGTTATACCGGAGCCACACCCGTTTTTGTAGATGTCGATCCTGTTTCCTACACAATCGATGTTACCCAAATTGAAAAAGCGATAACCGAACGTACCAAAGCTATCCTACCTGTGCATTTGTACGGGCAACCAGCAGACATGGAGCCAATTTTGGATATTGCTCGCCGTCATGGTTTAGTCGTTATAGAAGATGCTGCTCAAGCTCACGGCGCTGAGTACAAAGGGCAACGGGTAGGTAGTATCGGTGACATTGGTTGTTTTAGCTTTTACCCTGGCAAGAATTTAGGGGCTTACGGCGAGGGAGGCATGGCAGTCACCAATAATCCTGAATATGCCCATACTATGGGAATGCTGCGCGACTGGGGTCAAGAACGCAGGTATCACCATGTACTGAAAGGTTACAACTATAGGATGGATGGTATTCAGGGAGCAATTTTACGGGTAAAGTTACGCTACATCGAAGACTGGACAGAAGCGAGAAGAACACACGCAGCCCAGTATGACCAACTTTTGGTAGAATCTGGTGTAGGTATACCTGCTGTAATGCCTTATAGCAGCCGTCATGTTTACCATGTCTACGCCGTGCGAACTTCCCAACGGGAATGGCTACAGCAACAGATCAATGAACAGGGAATTCAAACAGGCATTCACTACCCGATCCCAGTCCATTTGCAAACAGCTTATTCCGATTTAGGTTATCAATGCGGTGATTTTCCCCACTCAGAATTAGTGGCTAAGGAAGTCCTTTCCTTACCTATGTATGCCGAACTCACATCTGCACAAGTGAGCAAAGTTGCCCAAACCCTCCACAACATTCTCCAGGGAGTGGCTGCTTAATGAGCGATACCCGTCCTGGTTTAAACCCCCATCGCCTCGTCTCCTTGATGAGTCAGGCTGTTGAGCGGTGCAATTTGCAATTACAAAATGCGATCGTTCTCACAGAAGCCGCTACGGGAGCCTATGCAGTTACACCTGTGGTAGCAGCGATCGCTGGAGCCAAAAAGGTCTTTGCCCTCACCCGTACTACTCGTTATGGTACTGTAGAGCAAGTAAAGATCCTGACACAGCAACTAGCGGATATTGCTGGGGTAAGCGATCGCATTGAATTCATTACCGAAAAAACTCAAGATATTGTTGTTCAAGCAGATATCATTACCAACAGTGGACACATCCGCCCCATTAATGCAGAGACGATTGGCTGGATGCAACCGAATGCTGTTATTGGCTTAATGTATGAAGCTTGGGAGTTTAGACCAGAAGACGTGGATTTGCTCGCCTGTCGCCTCAAAGGTATCCAAGTAGCAGGTGTAAATGAACGTCATCCAGCAGTTGACGTTTTTTCCTTTTTGGGAATCATGGCAGTCAAACTGTTGCTCGATGCAGGGATATCCGTTTATACCAGCAATATTTTGTTGCTGTGCGACAATCCATTTCGCAGCTTTATTGAACGGGGTTTAATCCAAGCAGGCGCAACAGTAGATACAGTCAACAGTATCGTTGAAGCATCCACAGATAAAAACTATGATGCCATTCTCGTGGCTTTACAACCACGACTAGAGCCAATCATGGCAGAAAAAGATGCTGCGGCGATCGCCAAGTATTGGCCAGGTACACTGGTAGCTCAATACTGGGGTGACATCGAGCGATCGGCTTTTGCTGCTCAGAATATACCTGTATGTCCAGAAGTTGAGCCAAAATCAGGACACATGGGCATTTTACCATCAGCAGTAGGGCCAGAACCAATCGTGCGTCTGCAAACAGGCGGACTCAAAGCTGCGGAAGTAATTTGGCGGCAATCCTTCCAGCCTCAAGAATCAGGGCTGGAATTTGTGCAACTCCTGTAAGGAAGTAGTCAATGGTGAATGTACTGCTTATTGGTATAGGCCCAACCACCTTAAGTGCCTTGGAATCTTTAATGTCCAAGTGCCATGTCCAAGGAGTGGTGCGTAATGCCGACATAGATGATCCTGTAGTTAATTTGGCTAGACAAGCAAATATACCAATATTTCCAGATACCTCGCAAAAAGAAATTAAGTCACTCATTCTCAAACTTCAGCCAGATTGCGTAGTAGTTTCTTCCTATAATCAAATCCTGCCACCATCACTGATTGAACTGTCTACATTCATCAATGTTCATTATTCTCCTTTACCCCAATATCGAGGTCGGGCCAACGTTAATTGGGCAATTATTAATGATGAACCTTGTGCGGCAATAACTATTCATAAAATATCCCCTGACTTGGATGAGGGGAATATTTTATTTCAGCAACTAATTCCAATTGATTTTGATGATACGGTAGCTGATTTGTATGGCAGATTAAATCAAATTCAGGAGCAAAATTTAGGCGGAACAATTGTTAAGGCCTTTCATGGTTACGAAGGAGTACAGCAAAATAACTCTGAAGCTACTTATGGTTGTACTCGCCTCCCTGAAGACGGTGAGATTAATTGGTTGGCTTCTACTAGAAGTATATATTGTTTAGTGCGGGCATTAGTTGATCCTTTTCCTGGGGCTTATACATATTTTCAAGGGAAGAAACTGCTGATTTGGCAAGCAAAGCCTGTTGACAATCCGTCGGTTTATATAGGGAGAATACCCGGTCGAATTATTGGAAGATCCAAAACAGAAGGTTTTGTTGATATCCTCACTGGCGATGGGGTGCTGAGAATTATTGAAGTTCAAATGTTAGGAGAAGAAAGAACAGCAGCAGCAAATATAATTAAGTCGGTGAAAAGTACTTTAGGTTTACAAACATCTGAGTTATTAACTCGTATTCAAAATCTTGAAGCTCAAATTAGCAAAATAAAAGAAAATGCAAAACAGTAGAGTCTTAATTACAGGTGGTGCCGGACTAGTTGGTTCACATATCGCCGATTTGTTGGTCAAGGAAGGCGTGTCCGAAATTATTATTTTAGATAATTTCACACGGGGGCAACTGAAAAATCTGGAATGGGCAAAAGAGCATGGGCCTTTGGTAATTGTGGAAGGTGATATTAGAGATCAAAAACTTCTAGGCGAAGTCATGCAAGGTGTAGATATAGTCTTTCATCAAGCAGCCATCCGCATTACCCAATGTGCCGAAGAACCACGTTTAGCGTTGGAAGTTTTGGCAGATGGAACTTTCAATGTTTTAGAAGCAGCAGTCAAAGCCAAAGTGAAAAAGGTAGTTGCTGCCTCATCAGCTTCTATATACAGGG
>NZ_JAYGHE010000070.1:0-38626 GCF_034931145.1 Nostoc sp. UHCC 0252
TCTAATAACTCCTAACTAATTAATAAACTATGACTGTGCAAAAATCTAACTACGAAGCGAGTTTGGCAGAGTACAGCAATCATTTAGCTGCGATCGCCTTACTAAAGCAATATCGGCCATACTTGGAGATGATTCCCAGCCTGCGCCGTCCAGATGAAAGTGTCATCACTATCCCCTTGCCAATTGTCCGTCTTCGCAATACTGCGACAACGACTCCACAAACGATTTGCTTACCCTGTGATGTAGCAATTTTGATGTGCGATCCAGAGTGGAAAATCAAAACGGGAGCCGAAATTTTAGTCTTTATTCATCGCCCTCACGAAGACTTTTCTGATTTGTTAGGACGTTGGCGACAAACGCAAGTTTCCCTGGACAATGATTATGAATGGTTAATGCCTCTCCGCCACAGTCATATTTTAAGTGAGGGAGCTAATACTATATATCCTCTATTTGTTGTTTTTAGTGATACTTTAGAACGTATCCAACGAGGACTTGTAGGAGCCGAACTTCCATTTATTATACAAACACCAGATTTGCTGCTTGAAGAGGATGTGACAGATATTTTTTGTCCAGAAATTCCACCAGCTTATTAGAAAAAATTAGGAGTTAAGAGTTTTCAATTGCAACTTTTAAACAAAACCAGAGATTTTTAAGTCTCAAGTTTAGTTTTTTAACTCCTAAATCCTGTACAGACGCGATTAATCGCGTCTCTCCTAACTATTACCTCACAAATTGGGGCATAATTTCAGCAGCAGTGAATATTCCATAAATGCCACGTTGATGCAATTGTCTACCAGCTTTGAGATAGCCAAACGCAGGGCCGCAGACATTAGCTGCCATACTGGTTTCATCTCCTAGAGTAAAGGTATGGGTGGAAATTTTGCCTTCAAAGGTGCGCCCTGTTACCTTAACGTTAGTGCTAAGGGGCTTTTTGGGATTGCGAGTATCGACTACACCACCAACAGTAACGCGATCGCGATCGCAAATTCCCGCTACCTCTAGCATCACATCATCAGCATGTTCCATATTCTTCAAGGTAAGCACGCCATTAGTTTGATCTAGTAGTGCTTCTATTTCTGCGTCAGTCATTGCCCTTGCGGTTTCCACTGTGTAACCAGGGATATGGCCAATATCTTCCCGAACGGTGGCGCGGTAAGCTTCCCAGTTGGCAATCCCCACCCCAAAGGTAATTTCGACTTGATGAATTTCAGCGTAGCTTTGGGCGGCTAATGCGGCGGCGGCGGTTAACAATCCGGGTGTTGCACCACAGCCTGTCATATAAGTAATCCCGGCGGCTTGCAGTTCTTCTTTCATCGCCAGTAATTGTTCTACAGCAGTGGTGCGCTTAATCGCATCCACTAGCACCCCACGCCAACCAGATTTAATAAACTCTTTCGCTACAGAAGGGATAAAATCGTTTGGTAGGTTGGGTAAAGCCAGAAAATACCCATCTACAGGTTGAGCTATTTTAATTACATCTTGAATACTTTGATTTGTTAATGTACCAACTGGCTCCAAATAACCTACGGAACCTTGGGACTGATAGGTTGCAATGCATTCTTGAGTATTTAAACCTTCAGCAGCATAAGCGTAACCTTTTTGATCTGCTGCGGCGACTAAAATCATTTCCTGTTTAGCAGCAAGTACCTTGGCGGCGGCTTGTCCGAGTCCGCCGAAACCTAGTACTCCAATGCGTATCGCTGGCGAAATATTTGCTGTACTCATAGTCAATTACTTAAGTTGAATCACAAGCCTTCAAACTTTACCATCTCAGCTTGTGGCTGATGGCTGACAGCTTTTAGCTATAAAGGTTAATTATGCTTCATTATCCTGGTTTCTTCTCCAACCAAATCAGTTTTTTCACCAGAAATTCTTGCTGAGTGATTTAGGCTTGAGCAAATTTTCACGCGAAATAGCATCAAATTTAAATTCTGAAACCCTTGTGCAATAAGGGTTTCAATTTTTAGCAACTAAATTAAATAATGGCTGAAAGCTTTGTCCAGTAAGCATTATAAAAATAAGATGCGTTACCCCATCAGTGTTGTACTCCAATTTCTGTTATTTATTCAGGTTTTTTGTGAATTATAACTTCATAGCCTACATAGCCATAAACAAACGTCTTGGAGCATCACATCATGGATTTCGTTGATCAAGTCAAAGCTTTTGCATCTACAATCCCTACAAAATTAAATAGCATCAAGACTGAAGAAGCTACAAAGCACTTCCTAATTATGCCTTTTATTCAGCAAATCTTGGGATATGATGCCTTTAACCCAAATGAAGTTATGCCTGAGTATGATGCAAATGTGGGAGCTAGCACCAGTTACAAGCTAGACTATGCAATATTCAAAAACAGTCAACCAGCAATCCTGATTGAGTGCAAACGTTACGGTACAGATTTTAAGAATGATCGTGAATGGAGTCAGTTATTTGCATATTTTATGGCGACTGAAGCTCGCATTGGTATACTAACAGATGGGGTAAATTACAAGTTATATGCTGACTTAGAAAAACCTAATAAAATGGATAAAACTCCATTTTTAGAATTAGACTTACTTAATTTAAATGAATCAGCAATCCGCGAACTCTATAAATTAACAAAATCCGCATTTAATATTGATGAAGCTATTACAGCCGCCTCGGAGTTAAAGTATGTAGGTGGTATTAAGACTCTGCTTAAAAAGCAAGTTGAAGCGCCCAGTGATGAATTTGTTAAATATTTTTTCAAAGAGTTATGCCCTGGTAATAATTTTGTAGGGCAATTAAAAAGTGAGTTTACTGGATATACACAAAGGGCTATTAAAGAATTTATTCGTGAGGAAATTGAAACCCTTTTAGATGAAGCAGCAGGACGTTCAAAAACGAAAGCCGAGACTGTAAACCCGGAACCAGAAATAAAACCAGAACCGATTATCAAACAACCTGAGTTTACAGATGACGAGCGTGAAGGATATTACATTCTTAAGTCGGTTTTACGTCAGGTATTAGATCCAGCAAGGATAACATACAAAGATACAGCGAGCTACTGTAATATTCTGCTTGATGGGAACACTTGGAAACCGATTGTTCGTTTGCATTTCAATAACCCAAGTTGTAAGAAATTAGAAATGTTCTCAATAGATTCAAATGGGAATAGAGTACCAGACAAAGTTTCTATCGATAACCTCAATGAAATTTATCAGTACGCTGAAAAATTCAAGGCAATTGTAGCTTCTTATGAACAGCCTCAAGCTGTATAAGTAACATATCTAAAAAGCTATTACAGATTGTTTCATATTGAAAACTTAAATTGATTATAGATAATCTTTATGGGATGGTATTACGACGGTAGAGGGGGAGCAACGCGAGCCACAAGAGCAAGCAATTTAGCAGCCCGACGATTAGGCCATGACATTATGAAGGGTCTGCGTCACCTAGAAAAAGTTAAACGTCAAAGGGAAGCAGAGCAACGTCGCCAGGAACGACAATCTGCAATTAAGATGAGAGAACTTGCAAAAGAGTCAAAGCTACGAGCAAAAATGCAAGAATTGGAACTTGCTGCATACGAAGTGCAAGTTTACGAGAACCGTATAGATTGCCTTTTGTCAGTCCATAAAGAGTGTGGTGAAGCATGGGAATGGTCTTTAATCCGTGATTCCCAACCACCAGTAAAGCCTGAGAAATTAAATGATAATGAATGTGCTGCTAAACTTAAGCTATCTCAATTTAAGCCTACGCTTTGTGACAAGTTATTTAGACGTGTTAGAGCCAAGCAATCAGCCTTAGAAAAAGCAGTAACCGAAAGTAAAAAAACGGATGTATTAAATTACCAAAATGCACTGTCAGAATATAGTGAAGATTATAAAAATTGGCAAAGTCTAGTTGATTTATCAAAACAGATTATTGCCGGGAATATTGAAGCATATACTGATGTAATTGATATGGAGAGACCATTTGATGATATCAGCGAATTAGGAAGTTTAATTGAATTCGATCTTCTTGACAAATTTATTATGGGTGTTACAGTTCACGTCAACAGTGAAAAAGCTATTCCTTCAGAAATAAAAACTTTAAGTAAAACAGGTAAACTCTTAAGTAAAAAAATGCCAAAAACAAAATTTTATGAAATATATCAAGATTATGTTTGCGGTTGTATATTACGTATAGCTAGAGAATTATTTGCAATTTTACCAGTCCAGACAGTTTTAATCACAAGCATAGGTGAATTGTTTGATTCGCAAACAGGCCATACACAGCAAGAACCGATTTTATCAATTATAATTTCTAGAAATATTCTGGAAAATCTTAATTTTGATACACTTGATCCGTCAGATTCAATGTCTAATTTCCTGTGTAGAATGAAATTTCAAAAAACAAGAGGCTTTGCTCCAATACAGATAATACACCTATCAGAATTGAATAATTAAGTAAATCGATGGGAATAAACAAAACTATAATATTACGAAACATAAATATGCCCCAAACCCTTACAAAAGTGTGATCATTGGCAGTGGTTGCATATTGAAGAAGGTTCTAATACCTCAAAATTAACAACCTGCTATCCTCTGTAATATCTGGAAGGGAGACAAGATGAATAAAAGTAGAATTGAGTTGCTGGATGTAGTAGCACTGACAATTGATCTGCCTGAATACAACTTGTACCGTGGTCAAGTTGGCACAGTAGTAAAATTATTAGCTGGCGGTGCTGCATTTGAAGTTGAATTTAGCGATCGCTCTGGACGCACTTATGAATCTGTCGGTTTACGCCCAGAGCATATTATGGTGTTACATTTTGAGCCAGCATCCCCTGATTCAGTACGATCAATGGTGACAGCATAAGTAGTTGTGCTAAGAGCGATGCCTACGCAGCTTTATCAGATATTCTGAAATAAAATCATATCTATAAACCTTCCGCAAAATATTCTGATTATGGCGATCGTTATTTCCCTTAGCTCAGAGTTAGAAGTACGACTGCGCGAGAAAGCCGCACAGCAAGGACAAGATATCAGCTTCGTTGCAACACAATTGCTAGAGGCTGTCCTAGAGTGGGAGGTGCGAGACTCTGAAGCAGCTATTAAGGGTATTCAGCAAGGATTAGAAGACTTTGAAGCGGGTAGATTCCGTTCATTTGATGATTTTGCTGACGAACAGCATCGCAATAAACTTCTGCTGGAACAAAGTGGTATTGGTGAAGAGGTGGAAATTGAAATTCAAGATTGTCACCTAATTGTCCGTGCAGCCTCTCAATCGCGTCAGGGGTGGGATGAAGCATTTGCAAGAATGGCGAAGCTACACGACAATGTACTGCTTGATGATGGCGTAACTACAGAGTGGGAGCATCTAGAGTGGGAGTGGGAGTGGTAGTCAATCGATTTGATGTATTTTTGGTTAATTTCGACCCAAACTTGAAGATATTGTGATTAATAAGGTTGGCTATCCAGTGTAAAAAAGATTACTGGGAATTATTTCTTGAGATGGATTTTTGTTTCGAGATAATTGCTATGGAAGGTGATTCAAGGTTGTTACGTAGTCAAGCAGCATAATATCTTACTACACCAAGCGATCACTTAAATTAGATATTAAAGCTAGCGATCGCATCATGACTGGTGAGCCAGGAGCATGTACACCGTTGATGATAGCTACTATCTTGCGGGAAACCCTGGAGGAATAGGGCAAATTTCATGATAATGATAAAGTTTTTCAATAAATTTTATATTTTTGTAAATTCCTTGCTGGCTATATTCCCTCTAAATGCTTATTTTTAGGACTTTTGCAGCTTACTTGGCTAGCTCCAGTAGTTACCTTGACTAATCAATGAGGTTAAGAGAAACTAACTAAATACTGATGCGTGTGCTTATAATACTAATAAGTTTTGTAAAGATTCTGAGATATATATGTTGAAAGATGGAACATTAGTTAACAAATGGCGAGTTTGTATCTAAAAATGTTCCTACGGCTATATTTTTAGCCTTCTGCTAAAACAGTACAATTTAAGCGTACTTATCCTGGTTGACCAAAAGAATGGAGACATTAGAGTTCATAATCTATCCAGACGGTCGGGTACAAGAGAAAGTCACTGGCATTGTGGGTAATTCTTGCGCTGAAGTTACAGCAGCAATAGAGGCACAGCTGGGGCAAGTACTTAATCATGAGCCAACCTCAGAATATTTCGCCGCGAAGGTGCAGCAATCTAATGTGGCGAATACACACACCACTTACAGCGATTGGTAAGTTTTCACAGTAGTTTAGTGTTATTAATTCACAACCACCATGTCACACTTTAGCCAAATTAAGACTCAAATCCGTAACCTTGATTCTTTGAAAGATGCTTTGACTGAATTGGGCTTAGACTGGAAACCCGGCCCACGCGAAGTACGTGGCTATCGCGGTCAAACCCATCCTGCGGAAGTTAGTATTGAGCAGGAAAATGGCTATGACATCGGTTTTAGATGGAATGGCAAAGAATATGAATTGGTGGCTGACTTGCAATACTGGCAGCAAGATTTGTCCGTAGATGGATTTTTGCGCCAAGTAACACAGCGCTATGCTTATCAAACAGTTGTGAAAGAAACCGCTCGTGTTGGTTTTCAAGTTTCTGAACAACAAAAAAATGAAGATGGTTCAATTCGCCTGGTAGTACAGCGCTGGAGTGCGTAATGGCTGATTTTTTGCCGTCGCTAGAAGAACAAGAAGATAACCGTTCCGGTTTGGAACCAGAATTAGGGGGTTTTTTAAGGGATGCCCCAGAACGTTCTGGTTTAGAACCGGAATTGGGCGGCTTGCTGCGCCAAAATGGTGTTTATGTAGATGAAATCACCTGTATTGGTTGCAAGCATTGCGCTCATGTTGCGCGTAACACCTTTTACATTGAACCAGATTACGGGCGATCGCGCGTGGTTCGCCAAGATGGGGATGCTGAGGAAATTATTCAAGAAGCAATTGACACTTGTCCAGTTGATTGCATTCATTGGGTTGATTACACTGAACTCAAAAAATTAGAAGAAGAGCGCAAATATCAGGTAATTCCTTTAGTCGGTTATCCGGTAGAACAGGCAGTTGCTGCTAGCGAACGCCGGCGTAAAAAGCGCAAGTTAAAGACCAAAAAATCCCGTTATTAAGATAAAAACGTTAAATTAATATAATAAAGGACTGGATCTACCCAGTCCTTTTGCTTTTCGTAATATAGTTAATTTCTGACAGCTTTTCAGTAAAGTTTTTTAATCCAAAATTGTTATGGTTGCCTTCACTTTAAATTTAGAGGATCGTGTTGTGAAAGTAATTTTTCTACTTTCGCCTCGTCTAACCTAGCGGTTAATCTTCTATTTTCATGCAAGTCTCTAGTCGTTTTCGCCAAAGTAAAAGTTGAGCCAACAGAGAAAGCCATACCCATGCCCATAAATCCTTTTACCCAGCCATTTACAGGTAAGTTGACAATGCCGAAGGTGGTCATAGAAATAGAAATCACAAAAGCTGCCCAAGTTTGAATAACCCAAGCTGGGCTGTCTTTTTGAGTACCAATTGTTTGCATATTGCCTACCTTTGATATGAGTGTATTTATACCAATTATTAATTAATAGCCATCAGATATCATCTGGGTTTCCAGCCTTGTATCTGTAGTTGAATGTTGTAAAATTGGTGTTAAAAGGATTGTATTCAATGGTAGGTTTACTGATATGAAGAGTAAGACCAGTTTGGTAACTGGACTCTAAAAAGTAAGCTTAAGAGCAATTAAAATAAATAGAAACTGGCACAAAGTTTGTACCAGTTGTATGAGTGGCATTAAAGAGATTAATTTAATTATTCATCTGGAAAAGTCTGTACCTTCCCATCAGGACTGAGAACAACTCGAATTCTGACATTTTGTCCGCGTGTATTGGCGGAAACAAAAGGTTTACCAACTTCAGGCATACCAGTGCTATCAACAAATTCTCTTGCTGCCTTATTAAGGGGAAAAATTCGTTCAACAGTGCCGTCAACACTAACTATCAAACTGTATTCTAATGTTTGTCCTAATCCGGCAGGTGGTTGCCAACGCTTAGTTAGGTATGTTCTCGCTTCTGCTACTTGAGGTGTATCAAATAATGTACCAGTAGCCACTTCTCTGGATGTGGGGGGTTTGCGTCCGTCCCCTAACTGATCGATAAATGGATTATTCTCCGCAGTTCTAGAGGTAGGAATTTGTGAAGCAGGTTTTTCTCCAGCAGGAGGTTGCTGTAAGGAATTGATTTTTTCGTCTAGCTGTTGTGGGGTTAATGGGGGGGCTTGGGTAGAGATATTGCCACGATTATTATTAGGTATGCTCTCAAGAGAGGGGGGAAGAACTGGTGAGATATTAGTTGGCAAGCTGCCTGTGTTGGAAGATAGTCTGGGTGGCAAATTCCGCAATTGGGGGAGAGTACCAGTTTGGGGATTTGACCCTGTAGAGTTCTGTCCTAGATTTGGTAGTATGGCTATTTCCTGGCCTGGGACTTTGTTCGATGGTGCGCTCGCTCTATTGGTAGGAGTGGTTGAAGTCGTTCCTTGAGGTATAGTCAGTGCATTTGGCAATAGAGGTGGCGGTGCAGAGAAACTAGAATTAGGGACTGTTAAAGGTGCTTGGGGCAAAGTGGATGTGGAAAGTGGAGGAGTGGAACCTAACAAATTATCCGATGGAGTAATAAGTCCAGGTTCAGGCGTGGGGAAGTTTAGTGAGGGTGAAGCTTCCAAAGCAGCCTTTACTGCTGCTGGATCTGATGTTTGGGCTGTCTGCTGTTGCTCGTTCCTAACGGTATTAGCATATTGCCAAGTAAGAGGTAAGAAACCTACACCTAATACTAATACTGCGGCAACAGGTGCCCAAGCAGGGAACCTCAGAGTCGAAGTGCTGTTGAGAGTTGGGAGTGCCATGATATCAGTTGAGTATTCATCTAAAGCACTAGCCAAGTCGAATAGTTGCAGCAGAGTGAGTTGAATTACGGGGCCGGATGAGTAGTTGGCGAGAGAACCGAGAAATAAATTGTGAGTTAAATAGCTGCTTGGTTCTAATCGGATATTTGCCCCAGGAAATTGAGTACTAAAAGAATTTAATGTTTGGGTTGAGGACTTTGATTCCAGTTCACCCAGCGCTGGATGTGACTCTTGAGTACTGGAGAAACTGACCCAAAAGCTTTCTGGAGGTTGTTGCAGGAATTGCTGTACGTAACTTGTGACTGCATCACATAAAGCTTCAAGTTGATCGCGATCGCCCCGAATTGGAACTCTATGTTCTTCTGGTAGTCGGGGATCATCAAAACGTAGCTCAAAACTTAGGTGTTTGAGGACAGTTTTCCCCATCCAACGGGACAGGGGTGAGCTTTGCGCGTATACTTCTAACGTGCAAGTAGGGGGTGTGTAGCGACGAATGACAGAATTTGATAGAGGCATAGCAGGAACTGCGAGGAAGACTATTTAGGATTTTGCAAAAAGTTAAGCCAGTTGCGTGCAAAGAAAAGTTGAAACGGTGGATTCCTCCACTCAAAAGTTTGTTAGATTTCTTCTGTTATCTAATCTTGTGCCAGGAGAAAGCAGTTCTGAGAGTGCATCGCCCAAGGGCTAACGACTATCAAAAGGGTTTCTCGATCTAGCAGATAAATCACAAGCGAATTTTGATTGAGCAATTTCAAATTTCAAATCTAAATTTTTGTCGAACGGTCTATAAGTGCTAGCCAGAGACGGCGATGCCCACCGGGGGCACTGTAAAAAAGTAAATCTACAAGCAGTTTTAATGCCAGGTTGGTTAGTAAATCTGTTGAGATTTGCTCGTCCTCTTCCATCCGCTCTTGGTAGGTGTTGCAAAAAGCATCAATATAGTCTCCAAGTAAAGCAGCCTGGTGAGGTTCCCGGTTATTTTCTGCCATTTGTTCTAACAAACCGACAGCGCGGCGAATCAATTCTTGGTGCTGTTTGGCTAAGTAGCAGATGATCAGAACAAGCGATCGCGCTTCTTCGACATCTAACTTTTTTCGCCCTCCTTGACCCTTGCGTAGCGGATTTGATTGGCGCAGTCGCCATAAAGCTACGCGGTCTGGCACTCTTGACTCTAAATTCAGATCATTTGCCGCCGAAAGCATAGCCTCTGAACCAATCCCAGTTAAGGTTTCTAGCGCCAACAGCACCAAGTCTAATTGGGTTTTGATGTTATCCCATTGAACTGTGTTTGGGGCTGGAAGCTTGATTAAATCCTCCCACTGGGAATTTGGAGTGGCTGAGTTGGCGGCCGAGTGCATAACTTTTAGCATAGGTGATCAAGCTGATAGAGGATGTTGCTGTTACCCATTTTGAAACCAGACTCTCAAGTTTTAAGCTTGGTTTCCCATAGCTCGAAGCCAGAGACTTCGGGTAGATTTTTTTATGTGGTAAACAGCATGTATCTTTGTCCTACTCTAGATGAAAATTTATTTTCGACAAAGTAGAAAAGTGTCAATTCTAATTAAGGTTTACCCGACTTTCACTGCTAATTCCGTACAAGAGTATAAATAAACTATCTTTTGAATGCTAACTGTTAATTCGCGCTAAGTAATTGTGTAGAATGCCTCCTAATTTATTTGTGGTTTAAATTTTGAAATTTATTGATGTTTATTATTTGGTGTTGATGTATACATAATTACTATACAAATCTTTTGGTTGTTTGCTCAAGATGCTTCTTGCTGCTAGACAGGAGTTTTGCTTGTATGCAGCCTGTTATTTCAAGGCAGGCTGCACAACATCAGGACGATTGATGTCTCTTTAAAACCAACCACAAACTTAAAAATTTTGTAAAGTCAACGTTTGAAGATGTTGGCTAATTGATTTAATCCAACTTAGTTGGTACTATAACTCTAATCGCAAACCACATACATATCAAAACTAACTAATCACCTTGACGGATAGCGGTAATGTTTTAGACGTTTGCCAAACTCCATACTTAAGTATGAGTTCTAGATAATTCACTGAGTAGTAATAACGACGCAATAATATAATAACGATGAAAAAGCATTTTTTTGCCTTTTCACTGATACCTTGTGCTGTCAGTGTGATACCAACTCAGGCATTGGCGGTTAGTCTATACGGTGCTGGTAGTTTACGCGATAGCCTGACTGAAGTAGCCGAATCTCTTAAAGTGTTCCAAAAAATAAATGATCCAAAACCCGTCATTGCGAGCGAAGCGAAGCAATCGCAAGGGCTGGGATTGCTTCGCTTCGCTCGCAATGACAATTGAGCATTTTTTTACTTGGAGTACTCTTAGCGATAAATATGGGATTCCGGTAGAAACGCGATTTAGCCCGTCTGGTTTAACACGAGAATTTATAGAGCAAGAATTATCCGAAACCGAAAAATCCGCAGATGTTTTTGCTAGTGCAGATATTGATAACCCTCAGACATTGTTTGAAAAAGGTTTGAACTAAATCGGGCTATTAATTTGCTGCCTTATCCATGCACGAAATCCTTTGATTGTCGTATTTCTGCCATTGGTTTTACTTAGCATCAAATATTCGGGAATTACTTGCTGAATTGGTAAATTAGGGAAAATAGAACTGGTATTTGATTCTAGATATTTACCATTGAACAGCACATTTATCTCCAGTTTTGTTCCATTCCATCGCCACAGTTCCGGTACTCTCAAATCTTGATAATTATTGAAACGAGTACGGGAGGTAATATCAATTTCAATAGCAAAATCTGGAGGCGGGTCAATTTCTAAATTGATTCTTTCTTTACCCCTAACTCTAGCTTCGTTTTGGATATAGAAACAATCATCGGGTTCTACCCCAGCATCCATAGTTTCTTTATCAAAAGTTGTAGAACCTAAACTCCAAAATTCCAAATCGAGTTCTTCTAATAAAACTTTTACCAAATCCCCAATAATAACTTTAGCTACTTCGTGTTCTGGCAATGGAGCCATTATTTCCAGCATCCCTTGACTGTAACCTATGCGCGAACTGCGATTGTCTCCTAGTTCTGCTAAAATTCGTTTGTATGCCGGCCAGGAGACATCTTTAATCAACAACTGATGACCGGCTTTAACAATTAGTTGATTGAGTTCAAGTAACATAGCATTCTTGCTCTTTATTTGATGTGAGCAACGGTAACACCAGTACCGCCATCTGCTTGTTCTGCTGGTTCGTAGTTGTTCACTCTGGGATGCTGTTGCAAAAATGCATGAACTCCTTGTCGCAGTTTCCCAGTACCGTACCCATGAATAATCCAGATTGGGCCTGTAGCTTCGGAAATGGCTTTATCTAAAATGTATTCGGCATCAGCTACCCGTTTACCACGCAAATCGATGGTATTTTTGGAAGTCCGAATTTCTGGGACAACTGGCGGTGGGGTTACTGCTGCTGGGGCTGGTTTGGCTTTAACAACTGGTTCGGGTTTTTGACCATCTAGAGATTCTACATCCTGCAACTTTACGTTCATCTTCATTAGCCCAAAGCGAACGCTTAACTCGCCATCTTCATCGGGGGCGGTGATTACATCCGCTATCTGTCCGAGTTTGGGAATACGGACGCGATCGCCTACTTTGGGCATAAATCCAGCTTTTGGTTTTGCTGGCGTTGCTGGCTGATAAAGCTGGCCAATTTGATTCAAAGCATTGGTGGCTTGCTGGGCTTCCTGGGCTGTGGGCGTACCTTTCTGCAAGCGGCGAATCACTTGGGCAATTTCACCTTTTGCTTGGGCGATCGCTTGTTGGACTGCTATTTCCTGTGAAGCCCGCAAACTGCTTTCCCTTTCCTCCAAACTTGCGGCTTTTGCGGATACTTCTTTGTATAAGCGTTCCGCTTGCTGCAACAAAACTTGGGCTTCGGCTGCTTTGGTTTCCTGGCGGCGGCGTTGGGCTTCTAACCCAGCTATCACCTGGTTAACTTCATCTGTGGCCTCTCCCACTTGAGTTTTTGCCTGTTGTACCACTTCTGGTTTTAATCCCAAGCGCAAAGCAATAGTTAAGGCATTAGAACGTCCAGGGATGCCCCACAGCAGGCGGTAAGTAGGCGAGAGAGTACTTTCGTCAAATTCTACAGAGGCATTTTCAAACCGCTCGTCTTCGTATTTCAGGGCTTTTAGTTCCCCGAAGTGAGTAGTGGCGATCGTTAGTTGGGCATGGTTAGCTAAATATTGCAACAAAGCGATCGCTAGGGCACTTCCTTCAACTGGATCGGTTCCTGCGCCGACTTCATCGAGTAAAACCAGTGATTGGGGAGTGGGTATTTCTAAATTCTGTTCTTCCCCATTCCCAATTCCCAATTCCCCATTCCCCAAATTCCCCAATGCTTCTAAAATCCGACTAATTCGGCGGATGTGACCAGAGAATGTGGATAAACTTTGCTGCAAAGATTGTTCATCGCCAATATCTGCTAGCACTTTATCAAACCAAGGTATTTCCACTGGTTCGCGGGCGGGAATAAATAAACCCACTTTGGCCATTAATGCTGCTAACCCTAGAGTTTTTAAGGTTACAGTTTTACCGCCAGTATTTGGCCCGGTAATGGTTACAACCCGAATTAGCGGATTGATCAGCAAATCTACAGGAACTACTGGTTGCCCTTGTTCGTGCTGTTGTTGCCAAACTAACAGAGGATGCCGTAAGTTTCGTAAGGTAATGGTTTCACTGTCTTGACGCTGGATAAATCGTGGGGGATTTGCTCCTAGCCAGTAACTATAACGCGATCTAGCGGTTGCCAAATCCAAAGTTGTGGCGATCGCTAACAATCTCTCTAAATCTGGTTTGACTGCGGCTACTTGTTCCGTCAAAACGCGGCGAATCGCTTCTTCTTCCGCTTGCTCTTTTCGGATGATTTGCCGCAGTTGGTTGCCTAGAGGCACTACCGAATTAGGTTCTACGTAAAGAGTTGCACCACTGGTAGAGGTATCGTGAACAATACCAGGGATGGCATCTTTTTGCGGTGCTTTTACGGGGATGACAAAGCGATCGCTTCGTTGCGTAATTAGCTGTTCTTGAACTGCCCCAGATTTTGCCTGTAAGATATTTTGCAGCTTTTGGGTAATTTGGCTGCGTACTCGCCGCAAATCTGTGCGAATTTCTCCCAGTTTTTGACTCGCGCGGTCAGTTACCTGGGCCCGTTCATCAATACATCGGTGAATTTCTTGTTCTAGTTCTGGATAAGTCCGCAAATCGGCAACCAACTCAGTCAATATCGGCAAATCTTCCTGATTGTCGATGACACGGCGCAAACTTCTAGCACCAGCGAGGGTGGTGGCGATCGCTAACAGTTCTTCTCCTGCCAAAACTCCACTACGTTCTGCCCGTTCTAAGGAATCGCCAATATCTTGAATTCCCTCAAATGAAAGTCCCGTGGTGAGGCGAGTTTCCAGTTGGTAGACTTCTTTGGTTTGCTCTAACAACTGTTCGCTTTGGATCTGAGAATTGGGTATTTTCAGATGACGCGCAGCTGTCGCCCCCAGCTTAGTTGCCGCGAAGGTGGCAAGGTGCTGGCAAAGGCGATGCCATTCTAATAGTTCTAAGGTCTCAGATTGGATCAAGGTTTCAACATCTAATCTGAAATTATCGTAACAATTCTAGCTGCTAGATGGCTAAATCTTAAAGGAGAAAATTTTGCTTTAGTAAATAGCCAAGAGGTACATTTGCCTTCTGCTTACCTTCACTTCATTATATATCGGTGTACTTTTTGCTACATAAGTTTTTTATTGAGTCAAACTCCGAGCGAAAACGCAGCAAAAATTGATTAAGCAGCAACTATTTCCTTCACCAAAACGTAAGGCTGAACGATGAGAGTATTAAATCGCTTACTGCGATCAAGATTCCATTCTCCCACTTGTACTGTTGTGGGTTTGGTAATTAATTGCTCATCAATCCACTGTTCTACTGATGGGATGTTATCACTGGCGATCGCTACTCCAACATCCACCAGGTTTAACTCTGGTGCTACCAAAATTACTGCATCTCGTTGCACATGAGGAATTAGCCACTCCCACTCTGCCTCATCCAAAATTTCTGTTAATTCCGCTCTTAAATCCGACATTACTTCCCAATGTTTATTTGTAAATGGCTATTTTTACATTATTCACTAGTTCCGAGTTCCTGACAAATGACAAATGACCAACAACTAAACTTCTGATTTCATCTCATCAATTTCAAATAAAGATACAATTACTCCAGCGATAGGGATAGATATAAAAACTCCTAGCAAACCTGCTACTCTAGCGCCTATTAGCAAAGCAAAGAATACTACTACAGGATTAAGATTCAGCGCATCTTGCATAATTCGGGGCGCAATTAAGTTGTCTTGTATCTGCTGGAGGATAATACAAGCTATCAATACTTTCAATGCTAACCAAACACCTTGAGACAACACAAATAGAGTAATTGTGCTTACTCCTAATGTTGCTCCTATGCCAGGAATGATATCAAGAATTCCAACTATTATTGACAATATTAAAGCAAAAGGTACTTGTAATATTAAGAAAACCACGAAAGTCGTACTTGTGAGAAATGCACTTAATAATAACTGACCTCTAAAAAATCCGAGAAAGGAGCGTCTGATTATACTTGTAAATCTATTTCGACGCTGTTTTGGTACTATTTTTATGGTAAGATTCCAAAGCTTGTCTCCATCTAATAACATGAAGAAAGCCACAACTGCAATCAATACAAAAGTCACAAAGTTCGTCATAAACCCTTGTAGAATAGCTAAACTAGTCACAAGACTTGAGACAGCTTGGTTCCGCAGTTGTTCTTCAATAAAACTTAAATCTATCTGCAAATTCCGGCTTCGCAAAATTCCTTCTATTCGCTCTAATAGAGGTACTAAAGAATTTAAAAATGCAGTGATACTATCGATTAATTGTTGTCCTTGAGATAAAACCGTTAAGCCCACGGTAATTATCAGACCGCCTATAATCACAATACTGAGCAAGAAAACAAGACCAACAGCTACACCGTGGGGTAAAAAACGCCGTAGCCCTTGTACGGGATAGCTGAGTAAAAAGGCCAAAATTGCAGCGAATGTGAAAATAACAATGACTGCTTCAAAGTAAGCTAAAAGCTGTACAATTGCCCAGCCAGAAGCAACTAAAAGTAAAAATCTAACTAATGCTAGATTATTTAATCGCTCCCAAAAATTCTTGGCTTCAAAGCCGCTCATAATGATGTTTAGGGTGAAATTGCTGGTAGATTTGCCTAGCAGTTGCATTTAAGCACAAAGTCTGATGTCATTGCTAGAGCAGATTGACCTTAAACATACAGAGGTTAAGGAGCGATCGCTACCACCCTAAAGCATATATTTCTTGCGTGTCTAACTCATCTCCCTAAATCATGCATATCGTTAATTACCGTGGCACACTTTTGTGTCAACGCCTCCAATTCTTCTTTATTGCTGGAACTAGGAGCATCAATCAAGTTACCAATTCTCACAGTAATGGGAACTGCGCGAGGTCGGGACGAGCCTTTTTGTAAAATCTTCTCAGTACCCCAGACACTCACGGGCAATATTGGGGCTTTTGCTTTCGCCGCCAGTAGCAGTGCGCCTCTCTTGGGGTCTGTAATTCGACCATCTGGGGTGCGAGTACCTTCCAAGAAAACACCGACAGCCCAACCTTTATTGAGATATTCTAGGGCGGAACGGATGGCATTGCGATCGGCACTTCCTCGACTCACTGGGTAAGCACCGTACAGTTTAATCGCTTGCGCCAAAACAGGGATTTTAAATAACTCTTCCTTAGCCATGTACGCCACAGGACGACGTACACAATTAGAGACAATCGGCGGGTCAAAGTAACTAGCGTGATTACTTACTATCAGTAGCGGCCCTGATTGAGGGACATTTTCCGTACCATGAATCTGGCCCCGAAAGTAAGCGTGAAGCATGGGGCTGACGACTGACCATTTAAAGGCGTGGTAAAGTGCCAGACTGATAAACGGTTCGCGGTTTTTGTCCACAGAAGATAATGCAAATCAAACTGAATTTAGCATAAGCGATCGCAACACCCAGAGCAAACGCAAAAATGCTATAGAGATGAATTACTTCACCTATTGGGGAACACTAAATCTAGAAATCTTTAGAATTTAACAGTATGTTTCTCACTACAGTCAGTATTTCTGGATACAAGGTTAACGAACAACTCTACAACGGTTCGAGAACCGTGGTTTATCGCGGTTATCGAGAAACTGACTTATTACCTGTAGTGATTAAATTGCTCAAAAATCCTTATCCGAGTTTCAGCGAACTCTTATCGTTTCGTAATCAGTACACCATAGCTAAAAATATCAACTCACCTCTAATCATCCAAACCTACAGCTTGGAACCGTATCAAAATGGCTATGCGTTGGTAATGGAAGACTTTGGCGGGATTTCTCTTAAAGATTATTTCATTTCTGACCAAACGCGACATACCGATTTTCTAGAAGAGTTTTTACTAATTGCGATCGCACTGTGCAACACCTTAGATATACTCTACCGCGAACGGATTATTCATAAAGATATCAAACCCGCCAATATTCTAATTAATCCCGAAACTAAACAAGTTAAATTGATTGACTTTAGTATTGCATCTCTGCTACCACGAGAAACCCAAACGCTGATGAGTCCAAATGTATTAGAAGGGACACTCAGTTATTTATCACCAGAACAAACAGGCAGAATGAATCGAGGGATTGACTATCGAACTGATTTTTATGCTCTAGGTGTCACTTTTTACGAACTACTAACTGGAAGATTACCATTTAGAGCAAACGAGCCAATGGAGTTACTACATTGTCATATTGCAAAAGATCCCGAAAAAATCAAAAGCGAAGAAATTCCGCAAGTGATTTCAGATATTGTCATAAAATTGATGAGCAAAAATGCTGAAGATCGCTATCAGAGTGCATTAGGATTAAAATTTGATTTAGAAAAATGTTTGCATCAGCTAAAAGAAACTGGCACAATTGATAACTTTAAAATTGCCCAGAGTGATGTGTGCGATCGCTTTATTATCCCCGACAAACTTTATGGACGAGAAACCGAAATAGCCGCACTCCTTCAAGCCTTTGAAAGAGTTAGCAAAGGTGCAACTGAAATGATTCTGGTAGCTGGTTCTTCAGGCATTGGTAAAACTGCTGTTGTTAACGAAGTTCATAAACCGATTGTGCGCCAACGCGGTTATTTTATCAAAGGCAAATTTGACCAATTTCAACGGAATGTTCCCTTTATCGCCTTTGTACAAGCATTCCGAAATTTAATGGGTCAATTATTAACAGAAAGTACTTCTCAAATTCAGCAATGGAAAATTAAAATTTTAGAAGCTGTAGGTGAAAATGGACAAGTTATTATTGAAGTTATTCCCGAATTAGAAAGGATTATTGGCAAACAAACACCAGCCATAGAATTATCAGGAAGCGCATCAAAAAATAGATTTAATTTATTATTTCAAAAATTTACTCAAGTTTTTACTAACGTTAAACATCCATTAGTAATATTTTTAGATGATTTGCAGTGGGCTGATTTGGCATCACTGAAATTAATGCAGTTATTAATAGCTGATACAAAGTATCTTTTATTGATTGGTGCTTATCGAGATAATGAAGTAAATCCAGTACATCCGTTGATGTTGACTGTTAGTGAGATGCAAAAAGTAGCAGCAACTATTAACACAATTACTTTAGCACCATTAAGTCAAGGAGATGTGAATCAATTAATTGCTGCAACGCTTAAATGTTCAGAAGCTTTAGCATTACCAATTTCACAGATAGTTTATCAAAAAACTTTTGGTAATCCATTTTTTGATACTCAATTTATAAAATCATTATACCAAGATGGGCTAATTCAATTTAACTTGACAGAGGGCTACTGGCAATGTGATATCACACAAATTAGTCAACAAGCAGTCACAAATGATGTAGTTGAATTCATGGTATTGCAATTGAGAAAGCTACCACAACCAACTCAAGATATTTTGAAATTAGCTGCTTGTATTGGAAATCAGTTTGATTTGAAAACATTAGCAGTTGTTTCAGAAAAATCGCAAGCAGAAACCGCAACTAATTTGTGGAATGGATTGCATGAGGGTTTAGTTTTACCTACTACTGAGGTATATAAATTTTATCTTGGTGAGGAAAGTCAAGCTATTGCTGAAGAAAGTTCTGAAATTGTTAACTATAAATTTTTACACGATCGCGTCCAAGAAGCAGCATACTCTCTTATCCCTAAAGAACAGAAAAAAGCTACCCATCTACAAATAGGTAAGCTATTACTTCAAAACACACCTGAAATCAAAAAAGAAGAAAAACTTTTTGAAATTGTTAATCAGTTAAATATTGCATTAATACTGATTATTGATCCGCTTGAACGAGAACAACTCCTCAAATTGAATTTAAAAGCAGGTAGGAAAGCACAATTGGCAACTGCTTATACATTAGCAGTTGAATATTTAACAATAGGTTTAGAACTTTTACCTCATGAGAGTTGGTATAGCCAGTACGAGCTAACACTATTACTATATCAATCCATTACAGAAGTACTTTGTCTGAGTGGTGACTTTGAACGCATGGAAAGCTATGCAACTGTTGTTATCCAACAAGCAAAAACTCTCCTCGAACAAATTCCTATTTACAATGTCAAAATTCAAGCTTACATGGCACAGGCACAGCACAAGAATGCTTTGCAAATTGCACTGACTGTTCTTCAATCAATAGGAGTAGAACTGCCTCAACAAGTTAATCAAACTGATATCGAGTCTGAACTGGAACAAACAAAATGTCTTTTGGCAGATAAACCAGCGATGGATTTACTAGAACTGCCAAAAATGACGGATGAGAATATTCTGGCAGCAATGCGAATTTTGTCGAGCATTATGTCAGCAGCTTACCAAGCAAATCCCCCATTGTTTCGAGTAATTGTATTTAAACAAGTTCAATTGTCAATCCTCTATGGTAATGCTCCAGAATCTACCTATGCTTATGCTAGCTATGGACTTATACTCTGCGGTGTTCTAGGAGAAATTGATACAGGATATGAATTTGGGGAAATGGCATTACTGTTACTTGAACGTTTAAATGCTTTCAAAGTTAAGTCAAAAACTCTATTTGCAGTAAATTGTTTTATTCGACATTGGAAATCGCCTGTTAAAGAAACTTTAAATCCTCTTTTACAAGCTTATACGAGTGGTTTAGAAACTGGAGATATTGAATATGCTGTAATGTCTGCCTATGTTTTTGGCAGATATGCTTATTTAAGTGGTCATGGTTTAGAGGAATTAGCCCAAGCTATGGGAAACTATGGCACAATTATGCACCAGTTTAAGCAAACCACCTATTTGAATTTCAATAGCATCTATTATCAATCAGTTTTAAATTTGTTGGGGATGTCAGAAAATCCTTGTTTATTAATTGGCGAAGTTTATGATGAAGTCGCAATGTTACCTCTGCATCAAGCTGCCAATCAAACTAGTATTATTTGTCAGCTTCATTTCTGTAAGCTGCTTTTATGTTATCTCTTTGGTAATTATCAAGAAGCACTGAAAAATGTCACTGTTGTAGAGAAATATTTAACTAGCGTGACTGGATTAGTGCTAATTCCAACCTTTTATTTTTATGAGGCTTTGACTAATTTAGTCTTATATAAAGACTGCTCAATAACTGAGCAAAAATTAATTATTGAGCGAGTAGAAGAAGCTCATAAAAAACTCAAAAAATGGTCAGAAAGTGCGCCACAGAATTATACTCACAAATATAACTTAGTAGAAGCTGAAAGGTTTCGGATATTAGGGCAAAAAACCGAAGCAATAGAATTGTACGATCGCGCCATATCTCTTGCCAAAGAAAACGGCTACATTCAAGAAGAAGCACTTAGCAACGAATTAGCAGCCAAATTCTACCTCGACTGGGGTAAAGAAAAAATCGCCCAAGTCTATATACAAGAAGCATACTACTGCTACGCCCGTTGGGGAGCTAAAGCCAAAGTTAATCACCTAGAAAAAACTTATCCCCAACTACTCCAACCCATCTTGCAACACCAACGAATCAATCTCAATCCCTTAGAAACCATTGCTTTTCGTGGCACTGCCTCATCTTCTAGTACTGGCAGCACTAGTATTGCTGATGTTCTGGATTTTACCTCTGTTTTCAAAGCTGCTCAAGCTATTTCTAGTTCTCTAAAATCAGATCAACTCATTGCCAGCCTCACTCGCATTATCCTAGAAAACTCTGGCGCGAAAAAAGTTGTACTAATTCTTCCCCAAGAGGAGGACATTTGGGAAGTTAAAGCAATTACCTTTATCGAGCATGAAGAAATACAAACTATCCTCAATTTACAATTACTAGACAATTGTCAAGATATTCCTGTAAAAATTATCAATTATGTCAAAAATACTCAACAAACAATTGTTATAGACAATTGCAAAACAGATATTCCTGGGGTAATTGGAAAATATATGTTGGAACACCAACCTCAGAGTGTGTTGTGTGTCCCGATTATTAATCAAGGGGATTTGGTAGGAATTCTCTACCTAGAAAATAGCTTAACTCAAGGGGTTTTTACTAGCGATCGCCTCAGTGTAATTAACCTTCTTTCATCTCAAGCCGCAATATCTCTAGAGAATGCACGACTGTATCAACAAGCTGGGCAAGCATTACAAGACTTGCAACAAGCACAATTACAAGTTGTCCAAAGTGAGAAAATGTCTGCATTGGGTAACTTAGTTGCCGGGGTAGCTCATGAGATGAATAATCCTTTGGGCTTTATTTCTGCCAGTCTCCAACAAGCTAAACCTACTATTGCAGATATTGTTGAACACTTAAAACTATATCAAGAAAGTTTACCCAATCCCAGCGATAAAATTAAAGGTCATGCCGAAGATATTGACTTGGATTATAGCTTATCAGACTTACCCAAGATAATTGATTCTATGACAATGGCGTGCGATCGCCTCCGCAACATCAGCACCAGTCTTCGCACTTTCTCTCGTGCTGACAAAGATTATAAAGTGCCGTTTAATATCCACGAAGGTATAGACAGTACGATTTTAATTCTCAAACATCGTCTGAAAGCTAATGAAGAACGTCCAGAAATTAAAGTGGTAACTGATTATGGAAATTTGCCCCAGGTTAAATGTTTTCCTGGGCAACTAAATCAGGTATTTATGAATATTCTAGCCAATGCTATTGATGCGCTAGATGAATCAAATATTGGACGGAGTTTTAAAGAAATTCAGTCTAATGCCAACCAAATTACAATTAAAACTTCCTTAGAAAATGAAGGTGTAAAAATTGCGATCGCAGATAATGGCAATGGGATAAGTGAAGAAGTGAAACAAAAGATATTTGACCACTTATTTACTACAAAAGGTGTGGGTAAAGGTACAGGACTAGGATTAGCGATCGCTCGTCAAATCGTCGTAGAAAAACATGGAGGAGTGATTGAGGTAGATTCTAGGCCAGGCAAAGGTACTAAATTTGTGATCCAGCTACCGTTGTAGGACATACATCCATATCAACTTTCAGGATATCTTCAGCCTAAATATTTATCTCTGCTTTATGCTTACCCAATTTAGACAAACCCTTCAGAAACAATGGTGTGTCCGTTTCGTTAAGAGTCGCCCCACCTCACTTACCCATAAAACACTAATTAATATGGCATTGCGAGTAACGATAGTGGTACTCATGTCTGCTGGGGTAAGCTATGTTCATGTCATATCCCGTTTGGAAGCCCAAACCCAAACCCAACTAGAAAAGTACATCAGTGGACGGGGAGAGCGAGAAAGCAGCATCTTTCAACTTGCACAGGATAACCTTGCAATGCTTGGCGATCGCCTTTTGCTGGAATTCAAGCAACCTAATAATATTGATTTCCAGGCGGAATTTAAGCGGCAGTATTTTTCCTGGAACGATGGTACTATACGCAATTTTCCTCAAAATCGACCGAGTAAAGATTTTGATTCAACTCGATATGCGGGATTATTCATTGGTCGAAATGTGCAAATGACTGAAGAACTAAAGCAGCGTATGCTAAAGGCTCATCCAGTGATTAGTGCTTACGGGGCTGCTTGGTCTAATCGGTTTATCGATACCTATTTTCTGACACCAGAAAATGCAGGGATTAACTACTGGAAAGGAGTGCCGTTCACGTTGGAAGTACCGCCTAATCTCTATAACCCGAAGGAGGAATATTTTTATATTGCCGATCCTCAACATAACCCGGCGCGATCGCCTAAGTGGACAGGTGTTTATCTCGATCCAAGTGTAAATATCTGGATGGTTTCAGCAATTGTACCTGTCTATGAGGGCGATCGCTTCCTGGGTATTCTGGGACATGATGTGGTCTTAACCGATCTGATGGAGCATACAATCCAGGATCAATTACCAGGCACTTATAATCTAATTTTTCGCTCAGACGGTCGTTTAATTGTCCATCCCCATCGGACTGCGGAAATTCAGCAAGCTCAAGGTCAGCTAAAAATCGATACAATCAACGATCCTCATCTCAACCGCATTTTTCAGCTGGTGACAAACGCTCAACCAAAAACCCACGTCCTTGAAAATAGCCAAGACCGTGAATACTTGGCAGTGACACGCTTACAAGGCCCAGATTGGTATTTTGTCACAGTCTATCCCAAATCATTGCTATCGGGAGCAGCATGGGATACGGCTCAATTTATCTTAATTTCTGGTGCAGTGGCGCTGCTGGTTGAAGTGTTATTGCTCTTCTCGGTGTTGCAACAACAAATCGCTAAACCCCTCAAGCAATTAACGGCAGCTAGTAACCAACTTGCTAACGGTGATTTTGCGATTAATCTCGATACCATGCGACAGGATGAATTGGGGGGACTTGCTAGTTCTTTCAACAGCATGGCAAGTCAGTTAAAGACTTCTTTCATCCAATTAGAACAGGTAAACAATGCCTTAGAGCGAAGGGTTAATGAACGGACAACAACATTACAACAGACACTTGAAGAACTACGTCGTACCCAAGCTCAGATGATCCAGAGTGAAAAAATGTCAGCCTTGGGGCAACTCGTCGCAGGCGTGGCACATGAGATCAATAATCCTGTCAGCTTCATTTACGGCAACCTCACCTATGTACAAAATTACGCCCAAGATTTATTGGAATTTATTCAACTGTATCAGTATCACTATCCTAATCCAGTCGCTGAAATTCAAACATCCTCTAAAGAATTGGATTTGGAATTTATTCGAGATGATCTGCCTAAGCTCTTATCCTCAATGGAAATTGGCACTAATCGTATTCGTGAAATTGTGCGATCGCTCCGCAATTTCTCCCGTTTAGATGAATCTGAATTTAAGGCGGTTGATATTCATGAGGGTATTGATAGTACTTTATTAATTTTGCAACATCGTCTGAAAGAGCAACCGCAGCGTCCAGTAATAGAAGTGGTAAAAAACTATGGAAAATTACCTCTTGTAATCTGTTACCCAGGACAACTCAATCAGGTATTTATGAATATTCTGTCTAATGCAATTGATGCCTTAGAAGATGCAAATCAGCAACGCACGCCTACAGAAATTGTTTCATATCCCAACACAATTTGGATTCAGACTCAGTTGGTATCAGAAAACCAAATCATGATTGCGATCGCAGATAATGGTCTCGGAGTTCCAGACACAATTATAACAAGGTTATTTGACCCCTTTTTCACGACTAAAGAGGTGGGTAAAGGATCTGGATTAGGCTTAACTATCAGCTATCAAATTGTGACTGAACTGCATCAAGGCAAACTTGATTGTAATTCCACACTAGGGAAGGGTACAGAATTTGTTGTAACTCTACCTATATAAGCCCAAAACCCTCATGTAGAGACGGCGATTTATCGCGTCTTGAAAGACCAATTATCTACACCAATAACCTTTAATTCAAGCGCATTGCCTCATATCTCAATAAAAAAATTAAACAGGTAAATTAGCAGCACTCTGGATATTTTCTAATATTAAGTCAGGGCTACTACGTTTAATCAAGCCAGTTAAGACTTTACCAGGGCCAACTTCTACTACTCGCTGGATACCGTTAGCTGGTAATTGCAGACAAATTTCTCGCCATCTTACAGAACCAGTCATTTGTTTATTTAGGCGCTGCTTTAAAATCTTGCCATCAGTAGAAGGAATTGGTTCTACATTAGACAACACTGGGACAGTAGCTGGCTGAAATTCCACAGATTCTAAAATGTCTTGGAATTCCGCAGCCGCAGGTGCGATTAAATGTGAATGAAATGCTCCAGAAACTTTTAAGGGAGTAGCACGCTTGGCTTTCACTTGAGTCATCACTGCTTGTACAGCTTCAGTCGTGCCTGAAATTACTACCTGAGTGGAACTATTATCATTTGCTATGACTACATCAGGGGTTTCGGCAATGACTTTTTCTAACTGTTGGTGGTCAAAGTTCATCAAAGCCGCCATCATTCCACCGACGGCATTATCCATGAGTTCTGCACGACGCTTGACTAGATATAAACCAGCCGCCCACTCAAAGACACCCGCTACATACAGGGCAGAATATTCTCCCAAACTGTGACCGGCAACTAAATCTGGCTGTTGTCCTCGTTCTCGCAAAAGATCAGCAAGAATGCTTTCTATCACATAAAGACTTGGCTGAGTGTATAGCGTCTGTGATAACTTTGCTTCTTCGTTCTGACAGATTTCGGTTACAGACCAACCCAAAATTTCCTCAGCTTGGGCAAATTTGTCTTTAGCGGATGGTATATCTAATAAATCTACTCCCATTCCCAATGCTTGAGAACCTTGTCCGGGAAACACCCATGCAGTTTTAGTCATTTGTCATTTGTCATTTGTCATTGGTCATTGGTCATTTGTCATTGGTCATTGGTCATTTGTGAATAACAAAGGACAGAGGACTAATGACAAAGGACAATATATTATCTTCCCCATTGAAAAATTGCTGCGCCCCAGGTAAGACCGGCACCAAAGCCTGATGTAGCAATGATGTCATTGGGTTTAATTTTACCTTGTCGTACTGCTTCATCTAAAGCTAAGGGAATGGAAGCAGCAGAGGTATTACCATACTGAGCCAGATTACTTATAACTTTATGTTCTGGGATATTCAGGCGTTGAGCAACAGCATCGATAATGCGCTGATTGGCCTGATGTAACACTAGCCAATCTATTTGGTCAACGTTGAGGTTGGCTTGAAATAAAGCTTTATCTATAATTTCTGGCACTTTTTGGACAGCAAAGCGATAGACTTCTTTGCCGTTCATCGTAATCGGTTGATAAGTGCCTTTGGTGATATTTACATCGGGGAGCAATTCTTGGGAAGCACCTGTATAAGCAAGGTTAAGGTGATGGTTTTGAGTGCCATCACTTTTAAGGGCAAATCCTAATAAGCGATCGCTTTTGTCAGCCTGTAATACTACTGCCCCTGCACCATCGCCAAATAATACACAAGTGCGCCGATCTTCCCAATCCACCCAGCGAGAGAGGATATCTGCCCCGATCAAAAGTACATTCTTATATACACCTGTTCTAATGTATTGGGCTGCTGTAACCAGACCAAACACAAAGCCAGAGCAGGCTGCTGTCAAGTCAAAGGCGACTGCGTTGGTGGCTCCTAATTGCGCCTGGACTTTACAAGCACTACCAAACAAATCATCAGGGGTGGAAGTCGCTAGCAGAATCAGGTCTAGGTCTTCTGGTCTAATTCCCGCAGCTGCGATCGCCTGACTGCTGGCGGCTGTAGCAAGTCCACTCAAAGACTCAGATGGCACAGCTAATCGTCGTTGACGAATTCCTGTTCTTGTGGCAATCCACTCATCTGAGGTTTCAACTAGTTCACTCAATGTCTGGTTGTGTAGGGAAGCTGCTGGTACTGCCGAGCCACTTCCGGTAATTGCTACGCCTAAGTTTTGCACTCCTAATCTCCTAAGCTATCAGCTTTTGTCCTTTGTCATTTGTCCTGTGTCATTTGTCCTGTGTCAGTTGTCAGTTGTCCTTTCTCCTTGACAAATGACCAATGACTAATGACTAATGACTAACTGCCCTCGCGCTCTAGGATATATTGGGACTGAATTCGTTGTAATACTTGGTTGTCAACGGCTTCTTTGGCCATGCGAATTGCATTAAAAATTGAAGGTGCTTGTGAGCTACCGTGACCGATAAAACAAACTCCTGCCACGCCTAACAGCAAAGCACCACCATGTTCTGCGTGATCCATTCGCTGCTTAACTCGCTTCAGGTTTGGTTTTAAGATTGCGGAACCAATTTGACCATGCAATCCTTGAGGCAATTCTTCGCGTAGAATTTGCAGAATCACTTCTCCAACGGCTTCGGCAAATTTTAATAGTACATTGCCTACGAAGCCATCGCAGACAATCACATCAAAGTGACCGGAAAGCACATCACGCCCTTCGGCATTGCCAATAAAATTAATTTGAGAATTTTCGCGGAGTAGTTGGTGGGCGCGAACGGCTGCATCATTGCCCTTAGACTCTTCTTCTCCGATATTCAATAAACCCACTTTCGGTTCGGCTGTACCTAAAACATACTGGCTGTAAGCCGATCCCATGACGGCGAACTGCTCTAAAAACTTCGGACGGCAATCTACATTTGCGCCGACATCAAGTACTAATACTGGCTTGCCAGCAACAATTGTTGGAAAAACAGTCCCGATTGCTGGACGGTCAATTCCCGGCAATCGTCCTAACCGGAGTAAAGCTGATGCCATCGCTGCCCCAGAGTGGCCGGCAGAAAATACAGCATCAGCCTTTTGTTGCTTGACTAAATCCATCGCCACATTGATAGAAGCCTTGCGTTTGCGTCTAACTGCATTTAAAGGCTCCTCATCCATTGCGATCGCTTCTTCAGCAGTCACGATCTCCATCTGCCCTAAATTAGTTTTTGGTGGCAAGGCAGCTTCTATCTGTTGGGGATCACCAACTAGTAATATGTCTACACCTAATTCTTCCCTTGCTCGCAGTGCGCCAGCAACGATTTCACCGGGTGCGTGATCCCCTCCCATTGCGTCAATTGCGATCCGTACACGAGTCGATCCCATTGCTCAGAGCTTTTAGAAACCTTATAAATTTTACCAGATGGCTTTGCCGAAAAAGCTTAACTTTCTGACTGCCAAATTATTTCTGTTACTATTGCAACAATTTTTGCTGGCAAGCTCAAGATAGCACGAATTGGGAATTGGGAATGGGGAATGGGGAATTGGGAACTGGGAATTGGGAATTGGTATTTTTCCCCCTACTCCCTGCTCCCTGCCCCCTGCCCCCTGCCTCTTCTACTCCCCACTCCCTTCTACCCAGCTAACTAGCGTCCGAACGCCGTAGCCGGTTGCGCCGGCGCTGTTGTAGCCATTTTCTTTATCTGTCCACACTGGGCCGGCAATGTCTAAGTGCGCCCAAGGTGTCTCTTTAACAAATTGCTTGAGGAAAAGGGCAGCAGTAATTGCACCACCTGGGCGCGGGCCAGTATTTTTCATGTCTGCTATACCAGACTTTAGCCCTTCAAAATATTTTTCTTCCATTGGCATTCGCCAAATCTTTTCTCCTGAAGTTTGGGCAGCTTTCTCGATCTGGGAAGCTACGTCATCATCGGGAGTGTACAAACCAGCAATATCATCACCCAAGGCGATGATGTTAGCACCGGTTAGAGTGGCTAAGTCTACGATCGCATCTAATCCCAATTTTTCGGCATACACCAAGGCATCTGCTAAGGTTAAACGTCCCTCAGCGTCGGTGTTGTTCACTTCGATTGTTTTGCCGTTTGATGCGGTGAGAACATCTCCAGGGTGCATGGCGCGACCGCTAATCATGTTTTCCGCTACTGCCGAGATAAAGTGAACTTCAACATCTGGCTTAATTTGAGCAATTGCTTTTGCCGCGCCCAAGGTAGCCGCCGCGCCGCCCATATCCATTTTCATGGTTTCGATGCCGCTACCAGCACCTTTGATATTCAGTCCGCCGGAATCGAAAGTTACACCTTTGCCAATAATTGCTAGTTTCTTTTTGGGTGTACCTTCTGGCTTGTAAGTCAGGTGAATGAATTTAGGTGGCAGTTCGGAACCTTGCGATACTCCCAAAAAAGCACCCATTCCTAACTTTTCACAGTCTTCTTTTTCCAGAATTTCTACTTGTAAACCGTGATCCTTAGCGATCGCTTGGGCAGTTTCGGCTAAAGTAATTGGTGTTACCGCGTTCGCTGGCGCTGCTACTAACTGTCGTGCCAAATTTACCCCGGAAACGATTTGATTGGCGCGGGTGATGGCGGCTTCTTGTCCACCGAAACCTAGCAAATCTACGCTTTCGATTTGCGATCCTTTCTCTTCGGGTTCTGATTTAAAACGAATATCTTGATAAAGCGCTAATTCTACACCTTCTGCGATCGCTTGGGCGCTGGCTGCTGGATCGTTATTCCATAATGGAAAACTAAATCCTAGAATTTTGCTTTTTTGCTTTTTTCCTACCCTAGCTACAGCCGCCGCCGCGCGTCGCAAAGTCTCAAGTTTTAGTGCATCTGGTTTACCCAAACCTACCAAAATCAATTTACGCACTGGGCTACCAGCATTTACACGAGTGAAGATAGTACTGCTGGCTTTACCTTTAAATTCTTCTTCTGCAATTAGTTCTTTTAATACCCCAGAAAACTTTTGATCTAAAGTTGCCAGTTCTCCAGTTAACTCTACTGCATCTTCAAATAATCCAATCGCTAAACTATCGCCTGCCCACTCTAGCAAAGGCTTATCACTAGGTTGAATTGTCATGTTGGGATTTTGTGTAAATATTCCTTCCTGTACCAGTATTGCTCAAAATTCTGGTTTCATGGTGACGGGAGTGGGCAATGGGGGAGATGAGGGAGCAGGGGCCAGTAGCTATAATGTTAGCGCTGAGAGTGTCAATCGATAATACGCTTGAAAATGTATGAAGTTTTAACCATAATAAATTAGTGGAATGGCAAGTTGAGTTTCATGATGATTTCGAGTCTGAGTTCAATGCTTTACCTCAAGAAGTAAAAAATGAGTTGCTTGCTACGGCTCAGGTATTAGAAATGTTTGGCCCACAAGCAAAACGTCCTCATGTTGATACGCTTAAAGGGTCGAACTACGGAAATATGAAAGAGTTACGATTCTCAGCTTTTGGTGGTGTTTGGCGTGTGGCGTTTGCTTTTGACCCATTGAGGCAAGCTATTTTATTGGTAGCAGGTGACAAATCCGGCGTTAGCCAAAAACTTTTTTATAAACACTTAATTCAAAAGGCTGATGCACGGTACAAGAGCCATCTTAACAAACTAAAAGAAGAAAGGTAAGAAGAATGGGCAAAAGCCTAAGAGAAAAAATTAAAGAACAACCAATAGAAAACCAAATAAAAATTGAAAGCCGCGCTCAGGAATTAATAGCTCAGGAATTAACTAGGCAAAAACTTAGATTAGATAAAAGGAAAAGGTTAAAAAAAAGAGAGGTAGTTATATTTGGGAAAAAAATAATGATAGAACATTAATTTAATAAAACACTAGAAAAGCCTGCCAAGCTGTTGGAGTTTGGCAGGCTTTAAAGTTGTTATTAAAAATGGCTAGTTTTGTGTCTGACAATAGTAATCTGCGCTCATAACTCCACTTTTTACCTCCTCTACCTAATGCACTATGCCCCAATTCCATTTGTATCAATATCAAATTTATTGGCGATCGCTTCGATGATTTTTTGTTCAGCTGGTGTAATCTGATTGTCAAGCTGGGCAATTTTTTTACACTGAGCTAGCAAAGGTATGGCAAAATCACGGTTTAACTGATTGAGCAGTCTATCTAAAGGCTGGGGTGATTTGATATTTTTGGCAATGGCATCCAACGAGGTAGGATTGAGGTTTAAAGCTTTTAATTCTGGTAAAATTTCTGTCCAGGTCTTTTCTGGATGGCTAGCTAGGATCATGTGAACTAAGATTTGATCCATGATGGGTTGTTGAGCGATCGCACTTTCTAGATACTGTTCACTCTCTGCTTTTAATGTTGCCAAAGTCTGTGGCGATGTAAGGGAAGTTGATTCATCTAGTTTGGCCTCGTAAAATCGACAAGCAGCATAGCCCAATGAATAAATCATCGTCGCATTTGAACTACCTGCGATCGCAGCACCCGCCAAGGGCACATTTCGCAGTAAGCCTAATCCCGCAGCTTTCAAAAGACGACCTCCACCCAAGGCCAAACCAAAAATTGCCAAAATTTCACCTTTCCGGGCAGGATCTTTTAAATCTAGCCCGTAGACAGATGCAATTTGATAAAGCATTTCTGACTGCAATTTAGTTGTCGCTGTTAAATCAATTGCTAACAATGCAACTGCTATTCCCGGCAAAATACTAGTTGCTATTCCAACCGTAGCTGCATGAGTCGCTTTTTCCACCATGATTCGGTGAGCAATCTGGCTGGGTAATTCATTGGGATACTTTTGCTTGAGCTTATTTACCGCCTCTTCTGCTTTTTCCAAATCAACAAGGTTGTTATCATTAATTAGCCAATTTAGATTTAATACTCCAGATAGTTTTCTAATTAGCCAATTTTCACTGAGGCGATTCACAACCTGACCACTGCTTTGAGTTGTTTCCTCAATGAACTTGTGTGTTTGTTTTGCTGTCGCTTCTCCTGCTTCTATTGCTGTGTCTAAAACTGCTTTGCCAGTCTGAGCAACAGTTGTAAAAAAAGATTCTAATGCAGACGGTTCATTTTCTACTGATGATTGAGCCTGGATTTTGATTTCTGAAGTTTCTTTGGGTGAATTAACTGATTTCTTGACTACTATTTCTGATTGGGGTTTATCTGCCATTACTTGACACCATCTTGTAAAGCCTCTTTTAACTTTTAACGAATTATCGGCGGCTATACATCTCTCTATAAACGTAAATCTCAGGAAAACCTCTCCTTTGACTTATCAAAGAAGATTCCTTCTTCCCCCTGCTCCCTTCCCTCTGCTCCCTGCCCCCTGCCCCCTGCCCCCTGCCTCCTGCCCCCTGCCTCCTGCCTCCTTCAATGATTTTGATTGTTTGAGATTACAGTACTGGTTTTGTCGTTTTCTAGTTCTCTCATTAAAGAATCAAAACCACTAGCGTTATTTCCACCTTTGGACAATAAAGACTGAATTTTATTTACGATCGCACTCATATTATCAGAGAAAAATCTGCCAAGATTACTGACAAAGTTTTTCAGCTTATCAAATATATTAATGTCTACAGTGGAATACTTATTGACGATTGGGTATACAATTTTTCCTTTTTCAGTTTCATAGTATTCTTGCTCAGGCATCAACATAGATGTAAGTGGTTGCACCTGTTTTGCCATATCTGCTTCAGTTCGTTTATGGGTGAGGAATAAAACATCATAAACTTTTCCGTTCCAGCTAGCCCAATAATGGTTTTGGAAGAACCACCGTTTACCATCATCACAATTTGGTTTTTTACCTTGGTATGGTGTCACTCCAGCTTCAGTTAAAAAAGGTTTAGCAATGCTTTCAACTGTTATTTTCTCAATGCCAAAATATTCTTCTGCAACCTTTTTAAAAGCACGGGCTAATGTCTGACAATCTCCTTCTGGAGAGCCTTTTAAGAGAGTTTCTTGGCTCTTACTCACCATTGTGTATTGAAATTGGATATTTCCAAAGTTTTTGAATAATTGTTCCAGGATTTTATCTTCTGGCAATGTGTGATCTATGCCATTTACTAATGTTTTGGCTAGTGAGTACTCTTGTAAGAATTTTTGTTTTTTATCTGCTGCTAATATTTGTTTAGAGTTTGCTTGTTCGTTGCTGCTACTTGGTAGGTTAGTCTGCTGTCCTTCCTGCTTTTGCAAAGTAGGTGAATTAATTTGGTTGACTACAGAAGTAGCTACTCTATCAGCTTCTTGCTCATACTGATCTCCTGCTTGACCAATAGTGAGTTTTGGCTGTATTAGGGGTTCCATTTGTACCAGCGACACAGTATCAGTACGTCTGATCGCCATTTTGTCAATGTTATGACCAAACTGCAAAGAGTGTTCTTTTCCTTGCTGCAACGACTCATTCATCTTTGCCTGTAATACTGTGAGTCGTTCCTGTCCCTCTGGCGTGATTGTACCGTGCTTGGCTTGGATTTTGAGTTTTGTTGCCTCAAACTGATCCTGTTGAAATTCTTGATTCTCAACTTTTGCCTGTACTATAGGCTTCTGGGAGCCAAATTGAGAGTGAGTAGTTAATAGGTGCGATTGCAACTGACCTTGCTCTGACTTAGAAGCGGATGAGTCAGCTTTTTTGTGGATTTGTAGCCGTTCTTTCATCGCAGGGTTCAAAAGTCAATAGTGGGTAATCTATATATTATGTCACTTCAGATTGCTTGATTACTTATACTTAAGTCGAATAATGTGAAAACGCATTATCCATTTTTTTATAAAACTGACGCTAACCATAGCCGAAATCTTAATTTTCAGGTAGGAGCAATTTATGGATTGCGCCTACAGTGTTTAGTTTTGGGTAGCTTAAGAACGCCGTACATTCAAGCAACACCATTCTTTTCGTTTCCACAGGGTAGCAACGACCCAACCATGTTTTTCTAAAGCGTCAGCAACAGCTTTAGATTGTTCTAGTAAAATACCACTGAAGATTGCCCAAGTTTCAGGTTTAGCGATCGCACTCATTTCTGGAATTAACTCAATAATCACATTAGCCAAAATATTGCAAACTATACCGTCCACTGGTTTCTCAAGCAGTTTCGTTAAAACATCTACACTTCCCAGTGCTGGTAGTAAACGTTCTGAGCCAATGTCATTCAAGACACCATTACTGATAGTTGATTGCACCGCCAAAGGGTCATTATCTACTGCATAGACTTTTTCGGCTCCCAGTAGCAGCGCCCCAATGGAAAGGATACCAGAACCACAGCCAATATCTGCAATTACCAGATGTTCATGTTTACCACTATTACCCACAAATGACTGAGGAACTCCACTTAGCCGCATTTCTAGGGATTCCAAACATAACTGAGTCGTGGCATGGTTGCCCGTACCAAATGCTACACCAGGGTCGAGACGAATTACCAACCGTTCTGTTGTTTCTGGTAATGGTAGCCATGCGGGGTTAATTAGGAAGCGATCGCCGATTTCCTGCGGATGCCAATATTGTTTCCAGCTAGTCGCCCAATCTTCCTCATCAATTAACTGCCATTGCAGTGAAGGGGATGAAACTCCTACACAGAGGGCATCTTGACGTAGCCACAGCGATAGGGCTGCCAAATCTAGCAGCTGTGTTTGAATTGTCGATAGATAAGCCCTGACTAAAGATGAATTTCCTTTGTTTTCACTAGCTGTTCCCCGACAGCCAAAATCTTCCAGTCGCCAAAAGATCGAATCTTCTAGGTCTGGCTCACATAAAATCTGTAGTTCCCACCAGGTGTTTGCCATCTTTCAGAATTCAGGAGTCAGAATTCAGGAGTCAGGAGGAATTATTTCTTCTGGCTCCTGGCTCCTGACTTTTAAAGTGTTACTGTATACGCGTCCCGAATACCAGGGACTTTTATAATCTCATCCAAAATGCCCTCTGGTAAAGGGTCATCTATACTCAGAGCCATTACCGCATCACCACGGACGATTTTACGGCCTACTTGCATACTGGCAATATTCACATTAAAACTGCCGAGTAAAGAACCAAGTTTGCCAATAATCCCCGGCATATCGCGGTGCAGGGTAAACAGCATATATTTGCTGGGTGGGACGTTAATGGGGAAACCATCAACATCGGTTAAATGGATTTCCCGCTCACCCAACAAAGCACCGGTGACAGAGTGAGTACCTAAAGTACCCGTAGCTTCGAGATGAAGCGTTCCGGCATAGTCTCTGATGGAAGCATCGCGGGTTTCAATTACTCGAATTCCGCGTTCTTTAGCTTCTATGCTGGCATTGACGTAATTTACCCGTTCCCGCAAAGCTTGGTAAAGTAAACCTTTGAGGGCAGCTACTACCAAAGGCTGACTTTTGTTGGTTGCGAGTTCGCCTTGCAGACGAATATTGAGTACTTCCACCCGTCCGCCAGCTAGCTGTCCTACCAGATTACCTAGAGTTTCTGCTAGTTGCATGTAGGGTTTGAGTTCTTCCAACACATCGGGGCCGAGTCCGGGAATGTTGACAGCTGAACGCGCTGGTAGTCCTAAAAGGACATCCCGAATTTGTTCGGCAACATCAATAGCCACATTCACTTGAGCTTCGGCGGTAGAGGCTCCCAAGTGGGGGGTGAGAATCACTTCTTTACCTAGCGATCGCAATTCCGATTCACCAAGGGGTTCTGATTCGAACACATCTAAGGCTGCACCACCGATTTTACCCGCTTTCAAAGCTGCTGCTAAAGCTACTTCATCAATGATCCCACCACGAGCGCAGTTGATAATCCGGGCTGTGGGTTTCATCTTTGCCAAAGTTGTGGCATTGATTAAGTGGGTAGTTTCTGGGGTTTTGGGGATGTGTAGGGTGATATAGTCTGCTTGCTGGAAGAGTAAATCTAACTCTACCAACTGACAGCCAATTTGTTCGGCTCTTTCTGTAGAAATAAAAGGGTCATAAGCTAGGAGTTTCATTCCCATTGTCTTAGCTACAGCCGCAACATGGGAGCCAATTTTACCCAAACCGACAACGCCGAGAGTTTTTTTGTAGACTTCCGCGCCGACAAAGCTATTGCGATCCCACGCACCGCGTTTCACCGAGGCATTAGCATCGGGAATGTGGCGAGACAAAGCCAAAATCATTGCTAGCGCGTGTTCGGCTGCGGCAATTGTGTTTCCCTCTGGAGAATTGACTACTACAATTCCCCTGCGGGTGGCTGCGGGAACATCCACATTATCCACACCCACGCCAGCACGACCGATGATTTTTAGCTGAGTGCCGGCTTCAATGATTTCTTGAGTGACACGTGTACTAGAGCGAATCATCAGTGCGTCGTACTCACCAATAATTTCGAGCAGTTGGGCTGGTTTTAGACCTAGTTTGACATCAACGCTAGCAACTTGGGAAAGAATGTCAATACCAGCTTGATCAATAGAATCTGAGACAAGAACCTTAGACATGATTACTTCATTTAAAGCTACAGGTTTTGCTGCACAAGACTTTTTAGTTTAGTCTTTATCTGTCGCAATTCAGCAAAAATTATTCGTTTTAATATCAACTTAACCTTTACTTACGCTACGTGCTGATGGTATCGAAGCGCAAGTTGCTTCCGATGGGTACTTCCTCCTAAGTATTTGAAGATGAGTGGTTGTTTACACAACCCTGTCGCTAAATATAAAGCATTAATAGCACTAAGCACTTATATATTTATTAATAGTTAAGAGTTACCCAAATCCTATCAGCTTCAGCAATTTACTTAGTGGGGTAGAAACGCTTGTATTCTTTACTGGGCTGCAACTTTAGCTGAGGCAATCTCTGCACAACTAAGAAATAAGCGAGTCACTATTATATTTCTATAATGTAGGTTATTTTTCACTACCATAAATGGTATCACTTAGTCAAAGTAAAATATTTACATTATCAAGCTCGATAATCTAATACCATTTTGAAAAGGATTACCACGGATGGATTAATAGAACCCAGACAGAGATGGTAATTCCCAATCCAAAATCTAAAATTCAAAATGGTATAAACAGCCCTTTGTAGACATTGCTAGCAAAGAAATCGCTATAATCTGGCTTAGGGACTTCCAACTAAAAAAATATCCCATCCCTGCGGGACGCTACGCGATCGCTTTGGCGAGCAGGGGAAGTACGAGAGGAAGAATTTAACGATCATCATTCGCTCCCAAAATTGAATAATTTAATTTCTGGAAATTCCTTAACCAAAATATTTTCAACAAAAGCTAAAAATTAGGCATTGGTTAGATTTATGTATTTTTCGATAAACGATTGTTTAAATTTCTACATCTCATCAATTAGATTGCACGCGCTTGATGCAATTGCGCCCATGTAACTTAGCAGCATATAGCGCTTGATCTACTACTTGTAATAACTCATCAGTGGTTTTTCCATGATCTGGAAACACGGCCACTCCACCTGAAACCTTCGTATGTATTTCTTTACCTCCAGATTTCAACCGCGCAGCTTGAAATGATAACCGGATTTATTCGGCGTGGTGAAATGCTTTCTCTTGTGTCAGCCCTGGTAAAGCTAATACAAACTCTTCACCACCATATCGGCATACAATGTTTTAAATTTGAGTAAGTCATCATGTTCCAGTAATTTTTATAATTACTTGAAAGCGTTTAGGTTACAGCAGAATTTTGAATCCTGAATCATTACAGAAAAACTATTGTTTTTTAGGAATAACGTTCCTAATTCCACTTTTAGTAGAGACAGTATCACCTTTGTAGCGAGGGATGATATGAATACTGGCGTGCATAATATTTTGACCGGCAGATCGATTGATATTCATTCCTACATTAAAACCATCAGGTTCAAATTCTGCTTTGAGAATTTCTTGTACCTTGTTAACCATAAACCAGCAAGCAGATTGTTCTTTTAAAGGTAGTTCGAAATAATTGCTAACATGACGCTTGGGAATAACCAAAACATGCCCTTTACTTATTGGATACCCATCAAAAATAGCATAAGCAGTTGCTGACTCAGTTAATAATTTTAGATTTTTGTGGGGATTACAGAATATACAAGAATTAGCTGAATTTCGCTGATGATTATAGTGAGTATATTCATATACTTCCCGATATTCATCTAAGCAAATTGAATAAAAGGGAAGTTTAACGATACATTGATATGTTGGCTTTTTATGGACATAATGCTCTCTAAAACCTTCTTTTTTGATATCCCTTCTTACGGCGTAATAAGCTTTACCTCCTGGTTTTAATAAATAGGATATTTTCATAAGAACATTAGTTTGTTCTTCAGGGAATAAAACATTTAAAACATAAAAGCAAATTATTGTATCAAACTTATTATCAGGATATTCTGGAAAATAATAAGGGTCATAGGCTGTAATATCAAGACCTTTTTGGCGCAAAATTTTAACATCATTACCAAAGCCACAACCAAAGTCTAGTATTTTGCCTTGTAAAAGGTTTTTATTTAATAAAAGCTGTGCAGGAAATGATAAATAATTTCTATCGATCGCAGTAAGATGGCTGAACTGATTTTTTTGCTGTTTCATAGAATTTTGGTGCTGATGTTCCAAAATTATTATTCCCAGCATTTCTTGAGGTTATACGATGTCTACGATGGTCACTGAGCCAAGTCGAGTTGCGGGCTACGCCTAGTGTGCATCCCAGTTTTTATTATTCGATGAAATAATAAAATTTAATATGTCATTGCGAGGAGGAACGACGAAGCAATCCCAGCCTTGCGATTGCTTCGTCGTTCCTCCTCTCTACGAGACGCACTCGCGTTCGCAATGACGGATACAAAAATGGGATGCTCCCAAGAAGCCTACGCATCAGGGTCAATACCTAGCTCACGCAACTTAGCTGCTAATATATCAGCACGTTGCCGTTCCTGTTCAGCACGTTGGCTTTCCTGTTCAGCACGTTGGCGTTCTTGTTCAGCGCGTTGGCGTTCCTGTTCAGCACGTTGGCGTTCTTGTTGGGCTTGCTCACTGCTCCACAACAGTAAATTTCCTTCTGTATCCCACCAGCGCAGCCAGTTCATGGTTTGACATAATCTTTCGCCTTGCCAAATTCCGAGGAATAACTCTAACTCAGGAATCCAAAAGCGTCCATTAGCGTCTGCTTGCTGCAAA
>NZ_JAYGHE010000071.1:0-11735 GCF_034931145.1 Nostoc sp. UHCC 0252
ACGAATACGCCCCTTTTGGACTAGTTGACGCGCTTGTACCAAAGCCTTTGTCCGCGACGCGCGGTAGTAGATGTTACCAATGCTTAGAACAAACTCAACTGTATTGAGTTGTGATTTATCTCTGCTGTGTGCTGTTTATATAAGCTCGGCACTTCGTAGCAGCGCCTTAGCACCTTGTCCCGATTGAGCTTTAAGTCAGCACTCTTAGACTGACGCGGTAAAGGACGGAAATAGTACTGGGTGTATCTGATACTGTCACTGCTTGTTAAATATCTGTACAAGGTTCCATTAATCCAGTAAGTTTTGCTCTGGCTCAATAGCGTGACGCATCCTACAAGCTCTTTATCAATCATCATTTTTATCTCCCGCGACACACGCACCCGTCAAGCTTGCACCCAGGAAGACGGCGATAGAGGCGATGGCACTTCCTTCAAAAATTTTGGCGTTGTAGATCCATGTGGGTTGATATTCCTCCCCTCTGCTTTCCTCAATCCGGTCAAAGCCGTGACAAAAGATAGTACCAACAACCATAAAACTAGTAGTTACCAAGCTCAGAATTGCTACTTCTGACGCAGCATCTTGTATGAATGAGTTAATCTTTTCACGCCAAGTCTTCACGCGGCGAATGTGCATTACTGGCTTTTGTTCTAGATATGAATGCCACTCAGAATCAGTAAAATTCGTGGGCTTGTAATCATAGGATTCGTGTTCGTCAAGTAGTTCGCCTACTGCTTGGATTGCATCGCCTAGCATCACATCTGGGGAGTATTCTAGTTGTCTGAATTCCTCCGAATCTCGGATTTCTATGAGCCAGCGATCTATTGCTTCTAACCTTCGTAATTGATTTTGGTGGAGCATAAATCCTTATCCTTCTTTTTGTTTATTTCTGTGGACTTTGAATTGCTTACAAGCCCACTCAAAGCTGTAGTTGAGAGTGTCTGCAACCGCTTCCCATTCCTCAAGATTCATTGCTTGCAGGATGCTTGCGTCTACAGTCTGTGTCCATCTTTTGAAAGCGACAGTTGCCCAAGTTCCATTGATTTCTGAGATTTGCCACCAAACTGAAAAAGGCAACTTTTTAATATCGATATCCATACTTGGTCTATGTAGTTTTCAAGGTTCAAACACGCACAATTCCCGCGACCGCAGATATAAAGCGACCGCTATGCAAATGTGCTGAGAAATAGCGAAAATTAGTTGTAAAAGTCAGCGCTTGCAAGCCTTGCAACCCTCAAAAGGAAATCGCCTTAACGTTTTGCGCTTGGGTCTTACTTGCGTCTGCCTTAAGTTATTGACGTATCGATAACCTTGACACTAATATATTAATAGATAAGTTCTGAACTTGTCAACTAAGTTCAGAACTGCTTAGAACCAGCTGCTTTTTGACAAGTTTTGATGTTAACTGAAAATGTCGGAATATATCAGAACTTTTCTAATATAATGGCAACGTCAAAGGCAAAAGTAACTTTTACATGCAGTCCTGAGTTAAAAGAAAAACTACAAGAATGGGCGGACAGCGAAAGCCGAACGCTATCAAATTTAGTTGAACTGATCACCCAACAAGCAGTAACAAACCATGAAAACAAAGTGAGCAACAAGTAATATGATTAACGCTTACCAACCGGACATCACAGCACAACTAGACGATATAGACGAGCGCTTAGAACAATTGGGTGATGAATTAGACATTATCCCCACAATACAAAACGGTATGAGGCGGGAAGGCGCAAACAATCAACAGATTTAGCGTCTCTCATACACAAATCCCCACTAGTGGCAACTAGAGGGGATGCGTACCAGAGGAAACTGGATTTTCATTAATTTTTTTGTCATAACGCGGGTAACTCCGAACTGAAAATGTCCTGCAAGACTTTTCGGAACCGCGACCGCACTACTATAGTAATCAACTTTGCGGTCGCCGTGCAAGGAGTTATCCGAAATCAACACAAAATTTCGGAATGTTACAAAATGAAATCTCAAAGCGTAGACAGTGCGATCGCGAATCAGGCATTAGCAGCATATAGAGCAACCCACGGCTACGAACCTTCATTTACCAAGCTTTACTGGTGTGTGGCAAACAAAGTGGGTGTTTGCGAGGCTTTACTAATTCAAATCATTGAAAGCTGGTGTATTGCGAACGCGAAGAATAACAAGCGCGGATACTTACACAATGAGGAATGGTGGACTAGTGCTACTTACAGCGCATGGGCAGAAAAATATCCTTCACTGGGTACACAGAAAAGTATCCAAAAAAGGTTATTAGCTCTAGAAAAACTTGGTTATGTGATTGCCTGTCAGCCCAGGAAGAAAGAAGGCAGTAGCGCCAAATTCTATCGTGTGGATGCCGTCAAAGTAGGAGCATTGATTCTTCAGGGTCTATCCGTGGTCACTAATAGTGACGATGTAAATAATACGAGATTATCCGTGGTCACTAATAGTGACGATGTAAATAATACGAGATTATCCGTGGTCACTAATAGTGATGGGGTAGTCACTAATAGTGATGGGGTAGTCACTAATAGTGATGTCCCACCCCCTTTAAAGTCAGTCGCAGAACAGCTTTCAGCGTCTTTATTAGATTACAGAAATAAATTACCTCAATCCATCACTGGAGAGACGGAGGAAAAAGAGGAAGAAGAAAGGAAAGAAACTGACCAAGAAAAAGCACTTCCAGATAATCACTACGCTGTTAAAAAAGAGAAAATCTCTGCAACTAACGAGAAATCCACTCATGAGGATCTAAATTCCGGCGCGGCGCGTGAGAATCATTCTCAAATTTTGGTTTTCAGTGATGACCCAGTTAAAGAAGTGGATTTCCTGCTTTACTATCTGACCTATCAGCGCTCGCAAGGTAAAGACATTAACAACGTTGCCCCATACGTAGCCGCAGTGCTTTCTAAAAAAGATGAAGGTAGTGCAGAGATATTTTGCTTATTTAAGCAATGGAAAGTGGGTTGCAGGACATTGGAGCGCAAAATTAACAACTTCGCTGATGACCCCGCAGAAGTAGAGAAACAGCGTAAGCGCTACGATTTTCCTAGCTGGGAGCCGCGGATGCACGATCACTACTACAGTAGGCTCTTCTCTGAGGGACTATCAAAGTTTTGCGAACATAAAATATCTGCCAAATGGTACGAATGGGCGAGTGCCAAGTTTCCTGAAAGATTTGTAGATATTCCTGATTGACCAAGCCCCGAAGAGGCTGGGTGTAGGGGGTAGGGTGTGGGGTATAGGGTAAGAATTTAGACCCGTCCCAAGTGCTGCGACCTAATTCTGAAGAAGAACGATACAAGTCCCTCAATTTCTTGATGGTGTTCTCTACACCCTATCCCCTACACCCTTCTTTTGGATGGAACGACAATCACACCACGGCTCCTATTTGCCTAGCGTATGCCTGTAAAAATTTTGAGTTAATGGGAATCAAAGATTAATATGTACACCAGTGACGAAAACGTAATTCCTTTTGCCACCACAGCCAATAAGCTACCACCACAAAGCATTGAATCTGAAGAGGCGATACTTGGGGGCATCTTGCTTGACCCAGGAGCTATAGAACGTGTCCGCGACATTTTGAAGCCTCATCACTTCTATATCAGCGCTCATGGTAGAATTTACAACGCAGCCCAAAGACTGAATGCACTTGAATTGCCCACAGATTTGCTGATGGTCACGAACTATCTGGCTGATAATGGCTTATTAGAAATTATCGGCGGACGAAACAAGTTAGCATCGTTGGTTGACAGGACTGTATCAGCAGTTAACATTGATGCGCTGGCAGGTCTGGTTGTGGAAAAATGGAAGCGCCGGGAACTGGGTAGACTGGGAAGCATTGCCATTGAGTTGCAGCACAAGTCCAATGAAGAAACGCCCTTAGAGAAAGCCTTTGAACAATTACAGGACTTGATCTATGAGTTGCAGCGCTCGTCTGACACTGCCGGGGCCAGCCATATTTCAGATGTAGTTATCAATCTATTTCAGGATATTGAAGACCGCAGCCAGGGTAAGGTTTTACCTGGCATTCCCACCGGCTTTTATGATCTTGATGCACTAACAGCTGGATTTAATCGTAATGATTTAGTCATCGTTGCGGGTCGTCCGGCGATGGGGAAATCAGCGTTTGCGGCTCAGATAGCTTTTTATCTAGCCTCTGCATATCATTTTCCAGTTGTCGTGTTCAGCTTGGAAATGTCAAAGCTACAGATTGCCATGAGAGCGCTTTCAGGTGAGGCAGGCATAGAAAGCGGCTATTTGAAAACAGGGCGTATCTCTAACAAACAATGGGAGCCACTATCACGGGGCATTAGTGCATTATCAGAACTATCTGTTTATTTAGATGACCGTCCAGACCCATCACTGAGCTATATAGAATCTGAATGCCGTAAAATCATGGCACAAGAGCGCCGTGATTTGGGGTTAATCGTCGTCGATTATCTGCAATTGATGGATGGTAACTCTGGGGGCAACAGAAACAATGAGATAGAAAAGCTGACACGCGGACTTAAGCGTTTAGCGATGAAGTTACAAACACCTGTAATGTGTTTATCGCAACTATCAAGAGCAGTAGAAAGCCGTAATAACAAACGCCCCATGCTCTCGGATTTACGTGACAGTGGCGGGATTGAGCAGGACGCGGACAAAGTAATCATGTTGTATCGTGATGAATATTACGACACCAATACGCAAGACAAAGGAATTGCAGAGATTATCCTTGCTAAAAACCGCGATGGAGCCACAGGCACAATCCAACTACTGTTTGATGCACACTTAACGAAATTTAAGAACATGGTGCGATCGCAGTCAGTACAAAGTGGCTGGGATTAAAAAGCTAGGTCAGGGAAGTGTTTCTCTGACTTAGCTGATTAAGCAATACTTGTGAGGGCATTTCTTAATTCCAACTTGAAAGCCTGACTGCTAAAGACTTTTGAGAGCCAATGTCTCGCATCGCTGTTGCGCGGTCATATTTATTTCAATTGCTTTTGCGTAATTGCTTGATAAAGCTTTGATATATATTAAGTGTCAAGCAATTTTACTTATAAGGATAGAAGCAAATGGCAGTATTTGATATACAAGCAGAGTGGCGTAATGGTCATTTTAAACCCCTCGCTCCTTTACCAATTGATGAAGGAGGATATTTTATGTTATTCCGTTCGCTAAACAGTATTCTTCCTGTTTCTTACAATCGTGGAGTTTTGACACCTCCTAGCGGTACTTTTAACTTAGCCACAGGAACTACCCACCAAATTTGCATTGCGAATAGTTCACAAGAGCTAGAAAATTCCCCAACTTATGGCAACTAATAAGTAATAAGTAATAAGTTTACAAAATGTCAAATAATAGATTCTTCACGTAGCTGAAGAGATACGTGAAGAATCTTTCTGAGCGCGCTCAAAAAGATTCTTTTTAAAGAGTTGTTCAACTATTTATATTTTGTGCATTTCTATGTTTATACACCCTAGTGAGGTTCTAAAGCACCGTAACCTCTCCAGGTGCGCCGCAATTCTTAAGATGAGTGCTATTTGCATAATTTTCTCTGTCTCACTTGTGAGTTCTGCAAACGCTAAATTATCCAATGCAGAGGCGGCGGACTCTATTGAGCAACTTGAGAGTCAGAATGAGAAAGAACGTTTAAAAGCAGTACAGCAGCTTGATCAAGGTGTCTCAGCCACCAAAGTTAAAAATGCTATGACAGCACTGGTCAAGCAATTAAAGGTAGAAAAAAATTTAAAGACAAAATTCTGGATTATTTCAGTCATTGGAAGCATTAGTGCAAAATCCGATAATGCTGCACCTGCGGTTATTGAAACACAAGTTATTCCTGCACTTGTAGAAACATTGACAGACAGTAAAGAACGTGATGTGAAATCAACGGCCGCCCGTTCTTTACAGCAAGTGGGGCAGAGTCTGCAAAATAAGGCAGACACCCTATCTTTAGAACAATTGAAAAAAGCAATATCGGACTTAAATCAGGCATACACGGCTCTCAGTACTGCTGATCAGAGTTTTGCACAAACCCCTGCGGCAAATATTAGTGCAGTGCAAAAGTTTCTCAAGCGCGAATACGACTCTCGTTTGACCCAGAGGATCACTGATTTTCTTCAGAAAAATCCTTGGTTATACAGTACTGTTATTTTGTTAATTTTTTATGGAGGAACGCTTTGGCTTCGTCCTCAATGGCTATTGTTGCTGCCGACAGAACTCAAACTCTCTTGGCTTAAACCCGTTGAGTTGCCATTTGAGATTGTGCGCTATCTCAAGTATCGTCCCAGAGTACTAGACGCTTGGGTAGTGATGCGTATAAAGTCGGCTAGAGAGCGATTTTCCTTGAAGGGGACAGTCAGCGATCGCCAAATTCACTTCTTCTCTATTCCGATTATTATTGATGGCAAGACGCAGAAACTAACTCCTCAAAACCTTCAGTCTATTTTTGCAAATGAAGTATTCAGGGTACTAATTTACGGCGAAGGAGGAACTGGAAAAACCAGTATTGCCTGCCAGATTGCGAACTGGGCAATGGCTCCTGATGAGGCAGAACGGCTCTGTAAACACCTGATGCTCCCAGTCCTAATTGAAGAAGAACTGGATTTTGAAGTGCCGAAGGAGAAACGATTAAAAGAAGCCATTCGCAGAGAGTTGCGCTTGCTCACCACTGACAAGGAATTAATTTCTGAGGAACTCGTGGTTCGGCTTTTGGTTGATCGACGTATTCTCGTTATTGTTGATCATTTTTCGGAACTGAAACCTGAAACCCAGGAAGCAATTAAGGCAGGTGTTGCTGACTTACCTGCTAATGCAGTTGTTATCACCTCCCGCAATGAAAAAATTCTGGGAACGACTATTAAAACTTGTCTTAAACCTTGTGCGCTTAATGCTGAACTACTGACTCTTTTTATTAGTGAGTATCTCAGTAAACTAGATAAGCGGTCGTTGTACTCCGATGATGCCTTCCTTAGAGCCTGCGCTCACCTTAAAGAGATTGCAGGACAGCGAGAAGTTACAGTACTGCTGGCAAAACTTTATGCAAAACAGATGATCACAGCTAAAGAGAGAGGGACAGATCAAAACTTTCCTACCTCTATCCCTAATCTTATCCTTAGCTATTTGAATGAACTCAACCAGAATCAAGACGGTAAAAATCATCAATTGAGTAATTCGGCTGTGCGTCAGGATGCCAAAATTATTGCTTGGGAGTGCCTGAAAAAATCTTACCAGCCCAATTCAGCAACAGTTGATGACATTTTGGCAGTTCTCGGTGGTGAAGATGCCAAAGTTAGATTAGAACATTTAGATGAGAACCATTTAGGAATTGTGCAACAGCAAAGTCCCGAAGAGAGAATTCGCTTTGTGCTAGATCCTATTGCAGAGTATCTTGCTGCACTATATTTATTAGATATTAATAGAGATCATACTGATCGCTGGCAAGAATTTTTACTCAAAGTAGATTCTCTATCCATTGAAACTATTCGAGATTTTTTATTAGCTGTGAGGGACTGCTGTTTAGCTAAAAAAATAGAAGTTGAGATACCGAAATTTGTTTTGGAACGACTTGAGCAAATATTGGCATAGGATTTCTAGCAGCCAATTCCGTGCAATAGGCGTATGCGGTCGCTCCTCTTAAATTTCGCTTTGTGTCGGGTTTCTGAATAGAAAGTAAATTTGGGTAAAATTTGCATTGCTTTAAGCAAGCAAGGAATAAGTTTCGGTATGAGCTGAATCATTACATGAAATGGCTCAAATGTGTAAGCAGACACAGTTCTTTGAAATCGACGTTGAAACAACAAATTTTTACCGCCGTCGCCGTTGATTAGGATCAGTCCCCAAATTTTTCTCAACCCGTTGCAGCTTGGTATTACTCCAATCAGTATTCTGCAAAATTTTCTGTAGAGACTCGGTAGTTTCAATAGGAGTAGGGATTGGGGTCAGGTGCGAATAAAACCAAAACAGAATAAAAAATGAGATCGGAGAGACAAGCCAGATTCTAATAGCTCTAGTCCAACCTTTAACGACCGATTCCGCGTCTTTTTGGTTCAATAGAGATATTCCCGTCTGAATCTCTTTCAATTGTTCTTGCAACGGTTGGCTCAATGTCTCTGGTTGCCTTGGGGAGATATTGTTCAAATTCTCGGAGAGTTTGGTTAAGCTCGTCAATTGCTTGAGTTGTTGCTGAGATGTTAGATTTAATGCGCTCAAGGCTGTCCCTAGCTGATTGCAACTCGTCGCTAGGTTTTTGATGTTCTCTGTGTGGTCGGCTTGGGTCTTCAATTGCTCCGCCGTCAGTTGACTCCATTCGTTTAGCTCTACCTGTAAATTTTCAAATAATAATTTCCAATCGTTTGGTGCAGTTTCTGTCAGTTGTGCCAAATAACCGATGTACTGCACTAACCGAAATGCTGGGTCATCTTGTTTCATCCCAGAATCAAGCGCAAACCGCAAGACTTTCGCTTGAAACTCCGGCGGCTTTTCTGACAGCAACCTATCTAAATGAGATACCGCACCATTGCCATTACCATTACTTACAGCCATTACTCTAACCCCAACTGTACAGCCGCCTTAGAAAACTCAGTCTCAACCGCATCAATCCAGCCAAAAACTCTCGATTGATTACTCAAACTAAAATCCTCATGCTCTAGAGCTTCTCTGAAAGTAAGATCCTTGGAGTCAACGAGGTCAAAAATATCGTCATATAACTCAGGCAATAAAAGTTCAATCGCCCCCAATGCCTCTACAGATTGCTTGATCTTAGAATTGTTGTAGCGGGTGAACTTATGCTCATCACCCCAGTAGAGATTTTTCACAACTACATAATCAACTTTGTCACCGCAGAAATCCACCAGCCGTTTTAACTGCAATAGGCTATCCTTGACTCGACCCAGCACCGACACCATAGTGATGCGATAACCCAAACGCTGGGCATTTTGAAACAGAAAAATATCCTTAGCCACTGACTCAAAATACTCAGCAGCCCCAGCAGGTAGATCCACCAGAGAAACTTGAGGAGATAAACGCTTCAAATCATCCTGCAAAGCATCAGCACCACCGCGCTGATTTAGTTTGAGCGTTTGCACGCCAGGAGCGACTTTGTTGTAATGACGATAAAGCTGAGGATTAGACTGGTCACATTCATAAGCAATGCAGTTGATATTTCTGTGCCGATAAATGTCGAGGAGGATTCTAGCCACCACACTTTTACCAGTACCGCCCTTATCCCCAGTCACCAACACCAAGCGCCCAAGAGTTTTTGGCTGTAAAGAAGGCTTATCTTCCTGAACTTGGTCAGCCGATTGTTTAGGTTTGACTACCATCTATAAATCCTCATCAGAGATTATTTCAGGCACAAAAGCAGGACGAGAGAAATTTTGATTCTCTGGAGCTTTTACATCAGAGGTCTTTTTAGCCGTTTTAGGAGTTGTTGATTTTGATGAAGCGGGTTTTGATTTAGGTTGTGATTTCGATTCAGATTTTTGAACAGACTGATTACTGCTTTGCTCCGTCGCCGAATTCTCGTCTAAAGCCGGCTCATCAATAACTTGTGTACTGGTATTCTCTTCACTAGGAGGAGTGGCTGACTTTTTGCGCGTAGACCTACGAATATCGTTAAGTAAATAACGGATACGTTCAGGACTAATGTTGATATCCAAAGGGGCTAAAGTTTTAGACACTTCCTCGTAGCTATAGCCGAGACGAAGTACTCGTTCAATTTGACGGCGCATCTTTTTAATAGCTGCTCGTGCTGGGATATCATCTAATTCCTTAGCACCCAAAGCGCGTAAAGCATCAAGAGCCTCTGGAATCTTCGACTTAGGAATATTGTCTTTAGCCACAAGATTAAAAATCAAACTAATGTTTATGTTTAAAACTTTACTTTAACGCGGAGCATCTATCTAAAGACAGGTAATTATCAATGCAACAAATAGTTAAGAAACAGCAATAGATATTAACGTAACTGATTGAACAGTGATTACTCAAAGCGTGTAAGATAACTCACGAACAGTTAATCAAAAATAAATCACACAGTCATCGGTAAAAATTATCCATACTCTAATTTACGTCAACTCGTTAGTAATATCATCGTGGTGGTAGCCGGAGATTACGCACTTTGTCCCCACGCGGGTAGTTCCCCTAGTCCTTCTGCCTCCCCCAAAGACTGGTTAAGAGCAAGCCATGCCTAGCACTGCGTGCTGTCTCGCTAAAGCTCGACTCGGCAGGCTTGCCAAAGGGGGAAGTATCCCCACTTTGGAAACCCCCTCAAAAACTGCATCTTGTTTGGTTTGATTTATGCCCAAAGCTTCTTCTCAATCACTCGTCCGCACTAAAATGTTGCAAGCGCGATTCAGCCCGATTGAATATGAAATGATTCGCTCTAAAGCAGAAGATACGGGTTTGAGCTTGGGAGAATTGACGAGACGCTGTATGTTACTGCGACCAATCCCAGCACCACCGCCGCGACTGGGCAGAGTGACAGTAGACACATACCTGGAACTGTCGCGTATCGGCAACAACATCAACCAACTGGCTAAAGCCACCAATACCGCCATTAAAATGCAGTTGCCACCGCCAGCATCACCAGAACTTCTACAAGAGTTACTAGAACTGCTACGACATTGCCAACAGGAAATAGCCAATACCTTCATCGAAGAATCGGACGAGGAAACAGATGATTGGCAACCAGACTAAAGGGCGAGGGTTTCGCGGACTGCTGAATTATTTGGAGTCTCAGAAAGATGCCAAACTCATTGGTGGCAACATGGGCGGCAATAACGCCCGTGCCCTGGCCAGAGAATTCAAAATTTCCCGACAACTAAACCCAGAAGCTGACCGAGTAGTGTACCACGCATCATTATCACTACCAGACAACGAGCGACTAGACGAACCAACCTGGAACGAACTTGCTAACCGCTATCTCGAAGAGATGGGATTTGACAGTAACCAGTACGTAGTCTACAGACACAGCAACACGGAACACGACCACATACATATCTGCGCTAGCCGCATTCGGTTAGATAACGGGAAGATTGTACATGATAGCTGGGATTACAAGCGCAGTGAAACCATTATTCGGCAGCTAGAAAGAGATTACGGCTTACAACAAACCCAAAGCAGCCATGAGAAATTATCGCGTAATCCCAGTATTGGACAACAAAAACGGTTAGAAAGAGAACACGAAGAATATATCAACGGTGAGCGCCCGACACCACAAGAGCGCCCCATTAAGCAACAACTCCAGGAATTAATCGACCGCGCCACAATAGATAAACTAACTATGCCCCAACTGGTTGAGCGGTTGCAATTACAAGGTGTAGAAGTTCGCCACGGATTAACGCGCAACGGGAAAAGTAAGGGCATTTCGTACTCGTGGAATGACCAGAAATTCAGTGGCACATCTTTGGGCCCTGCCTATACATTCCCCGGTTTACAAAAACATAAGGGGATTGACTACCAGCCACAACGGGATGATGAGCTTATTGAGAATCTGTTAAAAAATCCTAAAGAGCAAGCAGTGGAGAGCCAAAGATTCATAAATACAATCGCTGACTTTATTGAACAGTCAGTAGTTGAATCAGCCTTGGTTGAAACGTTGCCACAATTAACAGAACAACTATCCGGGTATCAGCAGCAACTAGCTAATAATAAAACCACATTTGACGACCTGGAAACCGCGATTGTTGATGAAGAGCAACAACTGTCATCACAAAAAGCTGTGGATGCAATCTCTGACTTTATTGAACAGTCAGTAGTTG
>NZ_JAYGHE010000071.1:12162-38159 GCF_034931145.1 Nostoc sp. UHCC 0252
CAACTTTCTCAAAATCAGCAGCAGCTACTTGAAGCGAAAACTACATTCAATGACTTTGAAACAGCATTGACGGCTGAGTTACAATCTCATGCAGAGAAGAGAGCTATCTTATCAATTTCTGATTATATTGAGCAATCAACTGTCGAGTCAGCCTTAACTGAAGCAGTATTAGAATTAACGCAACAACTTTCTCAATACAAAGAGCAGCTTGTTACAGCTAAAGCTACATTTAAAGACCTAGATGCACTGCTGGCGAATGAGTTGCAATCTTATGTAGAAAAGAGAGCTATCTTATCAATTTCTGATTATGTTGAGCAATCGACTGTTGAATCAGCATTAACTGAAGCAGTATTAGAATTAACACAACAACTTTCTCAATCTCAGCAGCAGCTAGAAGCCGGAAGAACCATATTCGACAACCTGGAAGCAGCGATTGTTTATTTGGAGCAACTGCATAGATCGCAAAAAACAGTGGATGCAATTGCTCTTAATCAAACTCCAACTATAACCACAGATGAACCAAAGCTAACCCCGAATCAAACAGCCGAGTTATATAAGTATTACAGCGCCGACTTGCAAAACTTATTAGTGACTGACCGAGATAAAGAAATCGCTATCAGGGCATTATTAGATAATAAGCCAGTCCAAGATGTTGAAGAAATTATCTTTGCCAGTCCAGCCGGATGGACACAAGATGAAGCCAGAGAATTGGTACTAATCGCTAGCAATCAACTGGCACACTTACAAGAACAACCCCAGTTTACACCACCGCCAGAGGATGAAAGCCTACGCCCAGTATTACAGCATTTCTTAACTCAAAAACGCGGTATAACAAACTTCCTTTTACACCCATTACAGCAGCAGGGGTTGGGTTACATAGACCAGCACCGAAATGTTGTCTTTATCAAGCGGGATTTAAACGGTGAAAAGTCAGGCGCACTGCTTTGGGATACCGCACGTCTTGACAATCGTTGTACGGAGTACCCCGAAAACAGCGATGGGCTACGCCCCGCCGGAGGCGATCGCTCTCAGGGGTGGTTTCACCTGAAATTAGGTGGAGAGGCAGACGATAAAATCGAGAGAGTATTTTTGTGTGACTCCCCCATTGATGCGCTGTCAATGGCAGAGATTGACAGAGATGGACACAAGGGGCAACCACCAGTTAGGACAATGTACATGGCAGTGGATGACCCGAATAACTTGCCAGTAGAATTCCTCAGAAATATCAACAGGATTGGGCTGGCATTTAATAATGATGATCAAGGAAATGATGCTGCCCAGGTCGTTCAGGAAATTTTACCCCAGGCTAAAAGAATTGTACCGTCGGGGCTAACTTGGAATGAGATTCTTATTGAACAGCAGCAACAGCAGCAAGAGATGCTGGAGCAAAAGCAACGGGGGCGGGGTTTGAGCCGATAACCTCATGTTGACCCGACGAACTCGTGACCGCTTCGCTCTCGGAGTCGGTGGCTCTTACGGGCAGATAGATTACTGGTCGAGCTTACTAGATCCTGCATCCCGCAAGAGCCACTCCGCTTCGCCGACTCCGAGCCACGAGTTCTTAAATCCTGAAATTGTGGAAGTATAGTAAAAACTTGGACAAACTTTTTTGCGTACTGTGCGAGAGTTTTGGTCAGGAATTTTTGGCGGATAAATCAGGGTGGTAAATGAGGTTTTTGAAGTCTAAATCCTTAGATTTACCTTATGTTTACCTTATAAATGCCATTGGAATGCCATTGTTTTACCTTATTTTTGGCAAAAAAGAAGGATTTTGTAAAAAACGGTGATTTTCAGTGTTGAAGGTGCAAATAAATCCTTATATTTGCCATTGAAATGCCATTGGTTTACCTTACAAATGCCATTTTCAAAAAAATCCTTGTAAATACCTTATAAATGCCTTTTAGTTAAATAATGTTTAGTATGCGAAGTTTTTCGGAAGCTCTGATAAAATCAAGAGCGAAAAAATGAAATTGATGATGAGCCAGGGGTAAGCGATGGAAGCCAAAAGCGAAGTGACAATAAAATTTAGTGGCGAACTACCAACAGCTACACCTCTTGAGAATAAGAAAGTTGCAATCGAGTTCACTGATCAGAACGGCATAGTCTTCACCGCTCAAGTTAATGCCAAAAGTTGGCGGAAGGCTGAAACTAGCGCCTCGGAATTTGCAGACTGGGCTGGGGCTGTATCGGGCAAGCTTGGTGTGCGAACGGAGAACGGGTTTGAAATTATTGATGCCGGAATTCAGCTTTTTGAAAAGAAGGCGAAGGAGGCAAAAGCAGAGGTGGGCGCTGCTGTCTCTGAAGCTGGCGTTTCTTCATGACCACATACAACAAAACCCTACTTCCTTCACTGGGATTGTGTTTGGTGTGGGGTTGTTGAGGGCTGAACAGGCTTAGTTTGAGGTATGAAGTTGACCGCTTCTCCCTGGTGCGATTCATGAATTCTCTGTAAAGAACATGATTTTTTTCGGAACTTGCTACCATGTAAGCTGTATATCCCTACATACCGAACCACCTATACAGTAACCGGGGCATTGAATCTATGAAGCCCCATGTAAATTTATCGCTCTTCTTTAGCTGCTCTCTTGTCAAAACTTGAGAGCAGTTTTGCATTCTCAATCAGTAACAGCGTAAGCTTTAGCTTTGGACTTTGCAGCATTGGCTAGTATTCTAGTTAGACACTGATGGTAGTAACAGGGGATGAAGTATGGGAGAAGCTAAACGCAGAAAACAGCTTTTGGGTGATGTCTACGGTTCACGAGTTAATTTAGAAAAATGCCCCATACCTTCAGAAATTAGCCTTGGATATGTGAGTGATGAAGCATTGGCAACCACAAAATGTCAACTGCATAGGATGCCTGAAGATTTTAAATCCACCTTTTTCATCGCCTTAACAAAAGCTCAAACTATAGTTGAGCCAGGAATTATTTTCTCTGAAGCTCTAAAGTTTTCCGGTAAAGTTGGTGTCGAAGTTACATTCCGCTCCGACATTGAAACTTTTATTAAATCCCGGTGTAATACTCCAGTTCTGGGCTTACGCCTGATACAAAAGCTCAAAAATATAGACTACAATACTCATCGAGTAATAGCTATCCTTGGTGGCTCTGATACTCCCATGCTTCCGATTAATGTCTATTCTGTTCACCAAATCGAAACTCTGCTTAAGTACCTCAATGAAGACACCTTAACACCCGGATTTCTCACAAGTGAAAAATCTGGGTTATAGAAACCGTTATCTTCCGGGACGTGGATCTACGTGACTGGTTTCAGGTGAGTAGTACCATTTTTCTCTAGAGGAATTTTCCCCAACGTAGCAGACAGGCTCATTACCCCCTAGTTTGGCGTAAGCTGATCTACCTCCACAGAGACTATTATTTTTGGCACGGTCGTAAGGGCATGGACAACCCTGCCCTTGGTATGGGTCGCGGATTCTGGTGGGTTCCGCAACGCGCCCAGATGTGTTAGCAATTGCACTTGACTGCCAAAAAGTTTGTAGTGAAAGTCCCAGCACTAACCCAGTGATCAGCGATGCTCCCACCTGAGTAACTTTAATTTTCATATTAAAAAAATATGGGTTGACTCAGCTTATGTGCGATAAAGAATAAAATGGTGAAGTAGGGATAAAATGTATTTTTTATTGCATGAACTAGGCAACAATCTTTGACTTAAATTGTGCCAGTAAATTATAAAGATTGATGCTGACAATTAAAGTTGATGAGATTGTTTTCGACAAGGAGCGAATTTACTATACAGCCCTTACAGCTTTAAACACTGGGCATAGTTGGTTAGGGTTGTCTGGGATTTGATTATTTCCAACAATCATCACCATACATAACTTTTTGGCTACCATCGGGCTTGAATCTAACACACCAACCAAGGCTTACTCGCCAACGATCATAAGCAGTAGTGCCAATCATTAAAATCAATGCTCCAATCCCTACAACTGTGGCTACTTTTTTCCACCTAATTTGTTGTTTAGCTGTGTTCATCTGCGTTTACGCTCTCTATCAACAAAGCTGGTTTCGCTACTGTAATACCAGTTCCTTCATTTACCCAGCTTTTGAGTGGTCTATTTAGGGTAACTTAAGTAAATTTGCTTTGTCTCCTGTAAAATCAACTACTAGATTCGCTAATTACCTCAATACCTACGGTTTTTTGAATATTTCCAATTCGGGAGTTGCACCCAACTAATCACACCTACTAAGCCACCATGCTTACCATTCTTAATGCCACTTTGCCAGTCAATGGTGTCTATAACGGTGCTGATTATAGCAAGCCATCTGCCTCTGTTGAAAGAAACACTTCATCTGGAGTTTGCAACGTACCTGATGATATTGCTCGTGACGGCAAACGCTGTGGTGGTCGAGCCGCAAGTGTAAGACCAGGGGGAAGATGAATTTATCTTACTGCGATGTCTACGACGGGCTATGCCAACACACTCCTGAAAGTTAGTGACAGATATATAAAAACTACAACAAAAGTTGCAGAATTAGTATTTCAGTCTTAAATAATTAAGTTAAGTAATTGAGTTAAGTAATTAAGTAACTAATTACTCTAGGTCAATTACCTCAAATGCTTGCTCTAGAAGGACTCGGAGAATTTCAGCTTTTTTTCTGCCAGTGCGGTTAGCTAGGTTAGTCAGTTTAGAGTGCATTTCTGGAGATAGATCCAAACTGACTCGAATGGGTCTTTCTCTTGGTGTAGATTCTTGAGTTAATTTACTTAATAAATCGCTTGACTGTAACTCTTGTTTTTTAGCCACACCAGTAGTTTTTTTATCTGGTTCATCATCACCAAAAATGAACTTATCGGCGTTATCGTCTAACCTTTTTCGTTTAGCATTCATTTCAGTAACCCAAAAATCTCTTTGCACAATTGCTCAAATTCTTCAGCCGAATCTTTGGCTCCTTTCATTTCCCAGATAGTTGCTTCCTGGGTAAAACAATCGGCAATCGCTTGCTTATTGTGGATTACAGTTTTCAACAACTTAACATCGGGAATTTTACTAAGTAGGGATAATGCCTCCTCTTTGAGCCTCGTTCCTTTAGACGCGCGAGAGAGAAATACTGCTGGCTTTGGTAGCCCACCCGATATTTTCTGTGCCGACTTGATTAACCGTATTGCTTCCGAAGCCGAATGTAGATCCAGTCCAGTCGGTTGAACCGGAGTTACCGAAACATCTGACAAGCACAAAATTGCTCTAGTGGATTCTGTGGTATTTGGCGCACCGTCCACAACTACAAACTGAAATTCTTCGGCAAGCTCTGGTAATTTTTCAATTAATTCGTTAGCGTCAGTAATTTTCGATGTCGGGATTTGACTAGACAGCAGGGACATCCATGTTGCTCCACTGCTTTGCGGATCTGCATCAACAAAGTGTATTTTCTTGCGCTTGCGGTGCAGCCAAGAGGCGAAATGAACTGCCCCTACTGTTTTTCCGCAACCTCCCTTCTGATTGCAAAACGAAATAATGGGCATTTACTTAACTCAATTACTTAACTGAGATAAGTATAATCCCAGCAATGGAAGGATGCCACTGTGATCGGAATGCAGTTGGTTTTCTACTTAATTACTTAACGTGTTTAAGTAAAAAGGATAAAAATTTAGGCATCCAGCTAGTGATCGCTTCTTGCAAATCAATTAACGCTCAGTTGTGGGTGATAATCTACTGGGAAAGTAACTCCCAGTGATGATCTTGAAAGACAACCAGCTAAACCTATTTTCTAATTTGACCCTCACACCAGCACCTAGAGCAGAGGCGCTGGTTATGAGTGCTGATGCGCTGCTGAAGTGGAAAGCGCAAATTTTGGGCTATCAGCAACGTGTAAGGGAAACCAAGCCAGTGCAGCAGGCGACATTATTCGACATTGCACCAAAGCACTGCGACCCAGACGCGATAGATCCTTTTACTCTGCCCTTGCAATCAATGGCATTTTACAGGATGCCAACAGATGCGGGTAGCGCCGCTATTTATTTTGTGATCGATAATGCCATGCCCTTGCTGTTGTATGTTGGTGAAACTTGCCGTTCTGGTAAACGGTGGAAAGGTGAGCATGGATGCAAGCAATATTTAGATAGTTACCATTCACTGCATCATCATTATGGACTGCAACGGGAAGTGAGCATCGCTTTCTGGTGGGATGCACCCACAGACCGACGCTCACGGCAGGAATTGGAGTTGAGTCTGATTTTGAAGTGGCGATCGCCGTTCAATAAGGAGAACTGGGATCTGTGGGGGCAACCGTTTGGATAAACTTTTTTTGTGACGATAAGGGGCTTACGAGAATGTCTGATAATTTTCCGTTTCAACATCCAGACCAACTACAGCAATGGCATCAGGGTATAAAAGATGCCAACCGCAATAATATTTTTTGTCATTGTCGTACTTGCGGTTATGAGTGGATGGATTCAGCATTTGATGTTACTTGTATTCAATGCAGTAGCAAAGATGTAGAAAGTATTTCATCTTGGCAATTTCCAGATGACTAAATCAGAATAATTTATATTCTTGCTAACCACTTTCCAAGTGCTAAATCTGCTAATGATTCTAGGGAATCAGGATTTGGAATTAACTCCTTATAAGTGTTAATTCCCACAGGAGAAAATGATTTATAAGAAAGGCTCCAATACAAATTTCTAGGTCTTTTTTCTCGTGGCATGGCATCCCATTCAGATTGCAGCCTCATTCGACCGAAACCTTCTGGTATATGACCAACATGGGTAACAACAGATCCATCCATCCACAGCCTCATTCTGCCAATCACTTGTCTTCTTTGTGTAAATAATAATGAGCTTGGAGTAGGTAGCCATAGAAATATGACTGGTTTATTAATCTTTCTTTGAAAACATAACTCAACTACTGGTTTAGCCTTACCTCTGCCATATCTAATAGTATTCCTACCTTCAATTTCTTCTTTGATTCGCCCATCAAAGCCAATAACTTTCTCTCTAAGCCTGAGAATTGCTTGTTGTTCTTCTCCAGTGCAAGCACCAAGCCAATCTAAAAGTAATTGCGGTGGTTCTGAAATATTGCTTGATACAGTGTTAATGTCAAGTTCCTGATAGGGAATCGGAATTGACCAAGTTTGATTAGTATCAATATCTTGCAGTTGTAAGTGAAAATTTTGATTAATCTGGGCAACAGTAACCTGCAAAAAATCAACTATCAACTTTGTGTGTTTGCGGTCAATCAGATTATGTCTGTGAAATGAGGGTGCGATCGCAATTAACCGGACAGGCTGATTGTAATCAATTTGCTCTTGAAATGGTTTCTCGTCTAGTAAGTTATCGTAGTAGCGAGTTAGTTGCTGGACAACATATCTATCTTCAGTATTTTTGAGTTCTAAAATTACTAATTGTCTCGTGTTGTTAAGTGCTAAGATATCGCAGATTTCGCCCTTAACAGCATATTGTCGTTTTAAAGGTTTTAAGCCTGATAACTGCTGTAGGTTATCCCAAACAAAATCTTCTAATGCTGCTTCTGATGCAAATTGCCAACCAATTCCTGTTTTACGGAGTGCTGCACCAGCTAACATATCTTCGTCACTGCAATATTACTTGAGTACTGAATATTATGGCATACGCGATGACGTACCCGCCCACCGCAGGCATTGCACCCAAAACTGTTTCTGTAGAGTAGCGATATCTTTAGGTAAATAATTCAGCAACTCCTTGCCACCTAAATCATTTCTGCTTTAATTTTCACTTTTTGAACCCAGTACCTAAACTCGTAATCTTCGTCATATTGGTACATCTCATAAAGCCCTTCAAGGCATTTTTCTAAACTTTCAAAATCTGTATCATTATCCCTGAAATCCTGCCATTCTCCAGTACCAGAAATCCAATATCCTAATTCTCGTCCTTCAAACTCAACACAGTAGACAATATAGCTGTCTTTGTTTGGAGAAAAACCAGAATATTTAGAAATTTTAGGAAAATCGAAAGAGTCTTTTAAAATATTAGCCATTGCATATCCTCATGATTTATATATATTAGAAAATTATCTCATTTTTCAGGAATAATCAGGTTATTACCCACTAAATAGTCCATCAAGTTAGGGTGCGATGCCTACATCTGGCTGTGCCTACGCTCCTTTGTTTTCCTTGCTGTGGGGAGCGATCACACTACCATTGAGCATCTATCGCCTGCTTATGAAGTAGTGCATGAGGCGGAAATCCTTCTCGTTTAAGTTGGTGTTCATTCATATAGTCGCTATCAAGGATGCCGTAACTTCTGGTCTTTTCCGCCATCTCCATCACAAATTCTCTATTGAAAACTACTCCAAAATAAGTACTGCCTTTAAACTTATTTCCAATCCATGTAGGGTCAATTACTTCCATTGCGTTATTAACTAACCAAGCATGAGGTACTGCAAAATCCAACTCATCATCAATAGCAAAGCCTTCACAGTAACTTAGTTGCGAATAGTCCCATAATGCCTTGTAACAATTTTCAAAGCAAGCTTTACGTTCACCTTTAAATAGTGATTTAACCTGAGTTACAAAAGGTTTACCATAATCCAAAACTAGCCTTTGTGTACTTTTGTATTGAAAGTTAGAACGTGTGTTAAGTTGATCAATCAAGTCTGCTTGTTCTTTTAATATTGCTAGCAGTCGGTCTAAGTTACTGCTCATTATTTAAATACTTCCTTGCTAGTTCTTTTTCAAGTTGTGGATTTCGGTGTTCGATGATTTGTATGAGGCTGACTAGCCGATTGAACCAGTATTCACGAATCGCATCAATTTCTAAACAGGCATAGTTTATTGATAATTTTTCATCTGAGTTAGTTGATGTAGCTCCAGATGCTGCTGCAATATTCGCTTTTTTCATTTCCCCAGCACAAAGCGCATACTCAGCTTCTATCGTCTTCTGAAATTCTTCAGCAATATTTAGCTGTTCTGGGGTCATGTAACTCTGATTTTTAAATACTTCACTTGTCGCTTCTTTATTACTCATAAAATTAAAATTTTTGTATATATAAAACTATTAGTTTTTGACCTAATTATAAATATAAATTATCCTTATTTCCATTTTATACCTATTATTTTAGTCAAAAAATCATTCTATTCTATAGGCTTTAGCCAACCAATAAATTTTTCATAATGAAATTGCTTATCTTCACAGTTAGCAATTCTAACAAAATTTTCTTGATGATAAGGAAAAGAGAATGAGCCAAAATATCCTTCTTTTATCGAACCATCTTCTAATAATACAAAATAAGTTCCATTATCTTCTGGTAGCCCTTCAATTAGTTCAAACTTTAATATTTTATTTGGCATTTTAATTTCCCTTAAACGAATCGCTAAAATCCTTTTTGTTCTAAGTGTCTGAGTTTTTCTAACTTCCGATTTAGGAGTGAAGCATCAGTTTCTGGTTCACCATTGTCATCAGTTTCGCGTTCCTCGTCCAGCCATTCCAACAGTTCGGCTTTTGGACGAAATGACATTATAGGGCGCTTCTGGTTGTAATTTTCTTGAGCTTGGTAAAGTGCATCACGATTGGCTTCATTCCATCGCTGCTGAGAAGACTTTTCTTTTTCATTATCAGTAATTTCTGGCATTATCTCAATTTTGAGATAGCCTCCTTTACTCTTAAATTGCCAATTATTGTTGTAATGATCGAAGTGTTTTTTAGCTCCTTTTTCTGTTTTCCATCGCTTGCACAAATGGAAACTTTTATTTATAAAAGCATATTCAAGATTAGAATCAAATGTGTATAGCCACCCCAAAGGCTTATCTTCTTTGGTATAGCAACGGTATCCGTAGTACATATAAGGTTAAATCACAGACCTAAGCTTTTCTTCAGTAACTTTGATAAAAGTACTTCTCTCACAGCTAACTTAATCTCATCTGCTGTTTTACCAATTGGGTTATAGTCTGGTGGTAATTCAAAAAAATCAGATGCCCAATAGCTGTTTTTGGTTTCTCGCTCGTACTTTTCTACTTCTTTATATGAACCAATACAAATTTTCTCTTCTGTAAAGTACAGTCTGACTTGACCTTCTGCGTTTGGTTCAAACATAAAAGTTAACCTCAATTAATGAAATACCTGAATCTTTAGCTAATAGGTTTGTGTTCGCTGACATATTTTTTGATAATTTGCTCAATTTCTGATTCCATAGCATCCATGTGACCATCAACATCAGCATACCAGCCATATTGATTGAGTGCTTTAATAGCAGCATTTACTGCTGATGCCGCAGCTTTATCACGTCTACCTTCAGGTGATGCTATGTATGCCTTATATTCTTCTTCTTTTTGTTGTTTACGTTGTTCGGCCTTCTCTATGACAGCTTGAGCTTTTTGTGTGGTACATAAATAAGTCGGGTCGCCAAGAGCGCCGATTTCTGTCCCTTTGGAAGTGTAGCGAGTTCCTGATTTGAGAGTAACTATACCAGTTGGTGATACTTTATCAACTTCTTCAATTACGGCTTTAGCGCCACGCTTGTCATCATAGAAAAATACTCCGATTTTATCCCCTGGTTTTAGTTCTAATGTGTTCATATTTTTTTATTAAAAAATAAACTCAATTGATGGTGAAATATTTACCGCACGTTCACCACCACTCCTAAGACCGAAAGCACCACGACCCGAAGGGAGATAGTCACCAGTTTTATAAATCACATCTTTAGCCCCAGCCATTGCTGCAATTTCTTGACTTTGGTTTTTAATGAGAGTTTGTAGCCTCCGAGTATCTATACCTGGAACACGAGCTAAAAATGTTTTTGTTGATTGTGAAACTCGATTTAGTACACCCATTTCTACATAAACTTTGATGGCATTTTCTAGAGATACTTTCTCTTCATTAGTCATAGGATTATTGCTCATAGCATCAAACTCAATTCCAGCAATGCTTCACTTCGAGTTAACAATCTACCAGTGTGAGGAGACAGCCAACACAAACCCGGAGGTTGACAGTTTTCTTGTTTCTGCCATCCGGCATCACGTAATGTCTGCTCTTTGCGATCGCACTCGACAACTAGACCAATAATTTCTTTCGCTTCTGTCAGCGTATCCACACGCCGCAGGTTACTTTTATGGTGGTTTCTTTGAAAAGGAGTTGCCCCGCTTCTATCTTCAATCAACCACCCCGAACTTGTGTTACTCCGTCCAGGTAATCCGTTGGAATAGTAAGTATTGCGGACGTAAAACCTACCATCAGCAGTAAGATATTCACCTGCCTCAATACGTTGCAGTTTCATGATGGTTTTAATCGGGATAGTCAGAATGTGCGATCGCTTACTCTTCTATTGTACATAGTTTACTATGAATTTACAATCTCTGCGTTTAGCTAACTGATAGCTGCCAACACATTTTCGCTAGCCCAAGGCTTCCTTTTTCCTATTGATGATCTGGTACGCCATCGCAGCCCTTTAATTAAGGCGTTCTGCAATAATCTCTATGATTTTTGCTATTTCTTCGGGGCTGGCATCCTCTGAAGGGATAATCGATATCAAAGATAGAGAATGGTGATTAAGCACTGTCTTTGAATGATATGGAAGAGTAGCATAAGTGCATCCATTTAGTTCTGTCTTAACTTCTAATCCGCTCAAAACTAATTGATTAGTGTAAAAATCGACAATTGCTTTTAACCTTTGTTTGCCATCAATAACTTCGTGTGTATGATCTGACCTTTCATAGAGAACAATTGGCATTACAGGGAAATTAATAAGAAAAGATTCCATTAGCTTGGATTTTTTTACATTATTCCAATTCCCAACAGATTGACTCTCATTATCAATCACCATGTAATTAGGATTAGACCTGATATTGTCAACTAAGGCTGGTAACTTTATCCTGTCAATTTCTTGAATTAATCTGTCTTGAGCAGATTCATATTTGCCATTAATTTCATCGTCTGTTATCATGATGATTCTTTTCCACCCATTACTAAAACTGGCTCAATCCAAACTAGTTTTCTTTGCTGTCTGCCTTCTCCGTAAGGCTGATTGCGTAAGAATCCTCTGCGCCAATGAACGCTCTTAGTACCATGTGTACCGCTACTACCTTCACTGCTTTGCGTCCCTTCACGTTTGAATCGATATCCAAGTCCTAGCCAAAGTGGTTGATAAAAATCTTGCGCTTGCGCTTTGCCAAAACCCCTATTCACCCTAACTAGTTCGCTTGTTGTATCTACAAGTTCAGGGCGGCACTCCATAATCAAAATCAATCGTAGTAAAATTGAGTGCAAATATTCATTAAATTCTACAACTACCTGCGGACTAAAATCTGTAACATCGGTATATCTGAACTTTTTTAGATTATCACTAACTTTGAATCTGCGGCAGAAAACACTATCTCCATCGATTGCAGCCCAATAAAGCAAGTCATCAGATGTATCATAATGCCAAAAAATTGCATCAATACTACGTTTTTCTGGGGAAAAAACTATACCCTTGGGCAGCATAAAAAATCCTGTTTTCATTGCCCATTGCAAATTTTCAACTTCAACATCTAAATTTGATTGCATCAATGCGCTCAACAAATCATTATTTACCCAGTAAGCAGGGCATTTGGCTTGCCCTACTTTCAAAAGTGTGTAAAGGCTAATATACCTTGAATCCTTGGGGTTGCTTCTGAGTGATGAAAGCAATAATTTTTCGGTAGCAGAAAAATACGCATCAGCAACAATACCGCACATTTTCTCATAGCTTTCGTAACCGTCTACATGAACAACGGGACGAATAACAATTTCATTAAACCAACCTCTAGGTTTTTTGCTCATGCAGCACGCCTCGAAAACTCTTCACGATGCCATTGTAGAGAATCCTGTCTAGGATAATACTGCTCCTTGGTGGGTAAGATAATGCGATCGCCCCTAAATTCTTTCATAGGTCTAGCGTTGGGTGAATCTTCCCGCAGGTTGTCAGCAACAATAATGGTGTAATCGTCGTTGATGGTGAACCAAAAGCGGTCAAATGCCCAGTGATGATTTTTGCATAGTGACAGCCCATTATCAATGCGGTCATCGTAGAACTGGGAGAATGGTTTGATGTGTGAGCCATCAACGATGTTTTGACTAAGTGAATCAAGTATCTGTAACCCGCAAAAAGCGCAGGTGTGGTTGTAAGTTGAGACAACGATTTTACGGAACGCACCATCCCGCACAATTACAGCTTGTTCATCTTCTAATTCCTCTGGCTGGTAGACCTTACCACCAGTGCGCTGCAACTGGTCTTGTAATTCAGCAAAGGCGTTGACTTGCAATAATGACTCTATATCTTGTGTACGCTCGTTAAACCACGAATTAATGAGTGTGTGGGTTAGTACAGTGCGATTGCTCTCGTTTTGCAGCAGTGACCAGAGTTCATCATCAAGGTGGGCGTACTCAACTGCCTGCCGAATAGCCCCAGGAGTAACAATTTTTGCTTTAGATGTAACCGTTAATTCAAAGCCGAGATTGGGTTGGAAATGCCAAAAGCCATCGCTTCTAAGGTAAAAAAACGGTTGCCCAATATCTGGTTTGCGTACTGGCTCTAGGTGGCTCCAAAGTTTAAGAAATGTGGCGATGAGTTCAGCCGATAAAGGAATTTGGTTTCGCCTAATCTCCCCTTGGCTTATCAGCTCGATAATTGATAGCAGCAAAATAGGTTTATTCGGTGCAACCCCACTAGAACGCGATACCCTGAGATTGGCAAACTTATTGATGTAGTAGGCGAGATTTTTCGTCATTATTCACATAACTGTATAGGTCGTTTGCCATCTGCCACAAATTCTTACTGATTTACTCAACTAGAGCTAGAGCAATTTTATCGTTTAAAATAACCGCTTTGGCAGTAGTTATTCGTGTATAAGGCATTACATCTTTGCAATAAAACAGTGGGTGGTCGGGATGCAAGTTATATGTCACCCGTTGGTAGCCTAATCCTATGAGCGATCGCACTGCGTTATCACTCAGCTGATCCCACCCTAACGACTGCAAAATACCCACAACATAGGCGTGGACATTTTTGCGACCTTGAGCGATCGCACGTTCTCGTCCCTTGCGCTCAACCTCAAACACGGCATCGGTTAATTGACAGACCCCAGCATGACTAAGGAGCGACCCGCTTTTTCCCCCTTGCTTGAGTGAAAAGACGTGGTAATGCAGGTTGAAGTAAACCGCTACACGCTGACCGTAATATGCGGCTGGGTGAATTGTGCTAAATGGATACCGATGAGTCATGATGCGCGTGCGGTTACAACCTGCATATTTTACAGCAAATATTAGCTAATTAATACTGATAACCGTAATGTAACCGAGGTGTTTTTAGTTACTTGTAAGCTAGGCTGTAGCCAAAAGTAATGAGTATCTAAAAATACAATGAGCGAGTCAAAGTTTTTGGCGATTGAACCAGAGCTAGAGGATTATTGGCGCTCAATTATTCTGTTTGGTAAAAACGTTGCGTGTTATAAATTTGCGTTGGGAAAGTCTCTGCTAGAGCTTGCAACGATGGGAAAGACAATAATTACCCTAGACGAACTCGCCGAACCATTCTCGCGATATGTCGTTGAGCATTTACAACAGTGCGATACCCAAAATCAAGCCAGTGACAAACCATATCCTTTTATTCAAGCCTGTCGGCAATTTAACAAAGGTGAAATTACCAAAGACAAATTGATTGCAACAACTGCTCAAGAGGGTTTTAAAGTCGTGCTTGATAAGTTTCATAACGTAAATTCACAACCGCTATCGGTTCGCTTTTTTGACAAGACAAGAGGTGGTATTACTGTAACGAATGAACTATTTCGATTAGCACAAACTGAGCAATTCCAGAATTTCACCCAAGAAGTAGAAGCGCGGTGGCGATTAGTAGAGACGGCATGGAAATTGAATATTTCTCGCAATCTCATCTCAGTTAATTATGACGAAGACAAAAAAATTCTTTTTACGCAAGTTAATCAAAATCGTAGAGTAGATGTAACTTCGTGTAGAAGTGCATTAAACGCTTACCAGCGAGGTAAATGTTTTTATTGCAATGTAAATATTTCTATTGAAACTGGATCAGATAATTTAGGAGAAGTTGACCACTTTTTTGCTCATTATTTAGCTAATTATGGAATTGCTCATCCTATTAATGGCATTTGGAATTTAGTCTTAGCTTGCCAAAAATGTAATTTATCTAAATCTAACCGACTTCCTAATAAACGTTATTTGCAAAGGTTACATCAGAGAAATGAATATTTTGTTCAAACCCCTAACACTTACAAGAAAATTCACGGTAAATACCATCCTCTTCGTGTAGCATTAATGGAGCAGACCGGGCAAACAGAGAAGGAAAGAATTAGTTTTATCAATAACAACTATTATGAAGCTGCGGCTGGCCCATTGATTAATTCAACTTGGCAGCCAGATTTTGAATACCCTAATTAAATTTTGGAATCAACAAAAGAAGTTTTTGGGACTAGAATTTTACGGTAAATACTTTTCTGGCTCTTACTTATATGAAAGAATACCGTTGCACCCGTAATGCCCTTTATGCTCATGACTGCACTGGGTGCGATGACCTTAGAGAACGACAGGGGCATTACATCTGGGCAATCAACGAAGAAGCTGCATGGCAAGAAATGGCACGGCGGTATCCAGAGGAAACCACAGAAGGGTTTACTGTCCAGGAGTGGGAAAGTTTTGACGTTAAGGTGGTGGAAGTGAGGCGGGATGAAAATGGAAACATCATCGAGTAGCCAAAACTTGAGTTGCTGTTATACAAATGCCAATGCGATGCCACCGGTTCATGGCGGGTACGCCATCGCTATTTAATTTCTTTAGCTAAATCTATCCAAGCCTCAATACCTTTTGTAGTAGGTGTCCCGCTTGCAGTAAACGTGCAGATACTACGGCTATGACTGTCGCTATAGCTAATGTGAATCGGTCGATCGATGCCATAGTAGTACAGCCTATCAAATGGCAAGTGTGCATCTAAAATCCAGTCAACAACCTTGTTGCTCGATACATTTGCAATCCGAAAATCGCAAGCGGCTCCCAAGCGATCGCAGTAATATTTTCCATTGCGGTTAACTTCATGTGCCATGTGTTGGTCAAGATTTGGGGCAACCCGTCCATTTTTTAAGCCTGTTACAGGGTCTTTCTGCTCCAAGAAACGTTTCAAGTCTTTGGAGCAGAAACCATAAGTAAGTTGAAACTGCTCTTGACCAAAATGGTGAATAATAGGATCAACAATATGCTTGCAGAGATTTTGCAAAGCTTTTGTACTTTCGGACTTTGTAGGAAACGGATTAATCTGCTTGGCGTACTTTTGATAAGTGTTAGTGCAAGTGCAAAAATCGATAAGGCTTAAATACTGTCCCAACAGAAGACTTTGAGATTCCATCATCAACCGCCAATACTACTAAAATATCAGTTATTTGCTAAAAACATAATTTTTCTAAAATAGCTTTAACTACACAACAAAATTAGAATAAAAATTAATTAACAATAACATATATATTTTAACTCTAATGATTAGCTCATTACGGCTGCTAAATTTTAAAGCATTTGAGAATCAATTAGTTGAATTCAAATCGCTTACCCTACTCTCTGGTTATAATAGCACTGGTAAATCCTCTGTGTTGCAAGCACTCTCACTGCTGCATCAATCTTACCAACAAAATTTACTACAAAGCACTGGTTTATTGCTCAATGGTAATTTGGTAAATATTGGTATGGCACAGGATGCTTTGTATGAAAATGCAAAAGAAGATTATGTAGGATTTGAGCTTAGTTTAAAAAACGGAACTAAAGGAATTTGGCACTTTAACTACAACTCCTTAGAGAGAGAAGCAAATTTTTTAGAGAGTGGATTCAACTCTGTTGATGCCGATGTTTATCAGTCAAGCATTTTCAACGGGCAACTTTATCACCTTCAATCAGAACGTGCAACAACTGCATCAGGAATCTTAAATTACCAAAGGCAAGAACTTAAACAAATTGGTGTGCTTGGCGAATATACAGCACATTTTCTCTATACATACGGTAGTCAACCAATCGCTATCGCCGAACTCGCTCACCCGCAAGCAAAATCAACAAATTTGATAGACCAAGTTGAAGCATGGATGGGAGAAATAAGTTCTGGACTACGCATCCAAGTTGACGCACATCTAGATATGGATTTGGTTAACTTAAAATTTAGTGATCATATTGGATACGGCATTGCTTACATTTTACCAATTATCCTAGCAATCCTCGCCTCCAGTCCAGGTGCATTAATTCTGATTGAACACCCAGAAACTGGACTCCATCCCCAAGCACAAATAAAGCTGGGTAAGTTGTTAGCGCTGGCTGCTAACTGTGGTGTTCAAGTGGTGGTAGAAACTCATAGCGACCAGATTCTAAACGGTATTCGTCTTGCGGTACATGGTGGTAAAATTGAGTCGGAGGATGTGCAGTTACATTACTTTCAACGTCAAGAAAACCAAGTTCAAGCTTTTATTAAAGTTATATCACCACGTATTGATAAAAACAGCAGAATTGACCGATGGCCTGATGGGTTCTTCGATGAGTGGGAAAACAGTTTAACAGTTTTATTAGAACCTGCAAAATCATAACTCACTTTTGTTGCAAGCTGCGATCGCCCCGCCCAAAAATCGAACAATGCAAACATATCAACTCAGCTTACAAAACTGGTCACAAGAAAGCTACATCAAAGCTTATAGATTTGCTGCACATGCACATCAAGGTCAAAAAGTGCCAGGGTCAAATCTACCTTACATCATGCACTTGAGTTTTGTAAGTATGGAAGTCATTGCAGCCTTAAGTGTGGAAAAAGAACATGATGGAAATCTTGCTATTCAATGTGCTATTTTACATGACACCATCGAAGATACTAATACAACATTTGAGGATATAAAAACTGAATTTGGTGAATCAGTAGCTAATGGTGTACTTGCATTAACTAAAGATGAAACTTTAGCAAAACATCTCCAAATGTCAGACAGTTTACAAAGGATAAAAGAGCAACCGCCAGAAATATCGATGGTGAAATTAGCAGATAGAATCAGCAACCTCCAAGCACCTCCACATTATTGGAATCAAGACAAAATTATTCGATATCGAGAAGAAGGTATTCAGATTTATGAATCTTTGCACGATGCCAGCCCGTTTCTAGCATCCCGCTTGGCTACTAAAATTGAAGATTACAAGGCGTTTATTAAATAGTAGCGTTCGCCTTCAGTTACCCTCAGAACCAATAAACCTATTAACAAGTTATTGGGTGCGATCGCGCTATCGCTCATCTGGCAGTTCTATCTATTACACTTCCAACTCTCGTAGCAGCGCCTCATTTATCCTTTGTGCCTCTTCCCCACTAGTTTCTACCACATCAAAAGCTTCTTTGACTGTTGCTTGCACTCTAGGCGGCAGTGCTTCAAATTTCTCGTTGTTGAGTATAACAATGCGACAACCGGGGTAAGGGGCAAAATCACCGAAAGGTTCCATCCCTGATGTCATGAGCAATTTGCTAAGTTCTGCAATAGAATGGCGAGGCTTCTGGTTGTCCTCAGTGCTGTTAATTTCGGATGCAAAGTAACCACACAGCCAACTGAGGCTATCAATGTCTTTTTTTAAAGCTGCAACTGTACCATTTAACACTTGCTGGTTGAGCTTAACAGGCAGATTGTCAAAAATTTGGTCTAATGCTTCTGGCTGTCGCTGTTGGCAATAACACACCGCAGATTCAACAAGTTTATCGATTTTTGTGGGTTGGCGTTGTCCAAATCCTTTGCCAGACATGGTAGTTGGTGTATTGAATACAGGGATTTTAGCAGGATTTTGGGGTGTAAGGGGGCGATGTCTACTTTAAGGGCTGCGCCTACGCTTGGGGTTTCCTCGCTTGAAAAAGTTGAAGTTATACCAATATGTTCAAAGGTTCTGGCAATTTGGCATAACTTGTCTGTATTTTGGAGTTTAAATGAGATATCGACAGAACAGCCACAAATCGCCAGTTGTTGATCCAACGCTGTAGAACTCAGCAGCCAACCTACAGCGCTCGGTCATCGCTTCTCTACATACAACTGGCTAGTAATGTACTAGAAAACACATAGTAAAGGTGGTATGGCGTACCCGGCCACTTTATAGCGATCGCTAGCTTACACAGTTAAGAGAAGCCATCTTCTTGTTATTCCCTGTTTGGCTCATACCTTGATTGCATCTAGCTAATATCGACAATTTTGATTTTGAGCCACCATCCAAATTTTTGATGTAGCCATGCTTCAGCAATAATTTCATCTACGAAGTACCAAGTCCAATGACCTAAACTCCCTTCCCTGATTCCGTTCCACGAAGGATGGTAACTTAAAACAAGTTGATCAGCTTCAACAATAGTATCAACTTTTCTTTTAAATCCCTTGAGATTAAAGGTTTCACGCATGATAGTGATATTGCCCTCTGAACGCGCAGTTCTCTCCCGTTTCTAAATTCTAATTCCCAAATCTCTGGTAATAAGTAATTGAGTTAAGTAATTGAGTAACTTATTTGTCTAACTCAATTTGCTCAAACGCTTGCTCTACTGTGCCTAAGTCAGTGCCCTGAAACATTCATGGCATTCTCTAATTCTGCTGCCGCCGTCCGCTTCACCTATAGTCTAGCAACCCATTCAATCCAACCCATCCATCAATAATTCAGACATCTCCAGTTGATCACGGTTGCGGTTGTCGTCGTAAATTTGCAGCGTATTTAGTTTGGCGTGTCTGCTGAGTTTTTGAGCTTTGCGGACATTGCCATCAGTCTTTTCAAGTACAGCTGTAATAGCACTGTGGCGGCAACGGTGCGGACTCATGTGTTTTTCAACACCAGCCCGTTTAAACAAGCGTTTAACTATTTTATAAATGCCATCCCCAGTTAACCTGTTACCATAATTTTGAAAGTCAACCGAGGTAAATAACGGGCGGGACAAAGACATTTCACCACCACGGGCAATCAACCAGTCAGTAATCGCAATGACCGTGACTTTTGGCAGATTGACTGTCACTCGTACTTGCTTGCCCTTCCCAAAAATTGATAGCGTCCCTCTAGATGCGTCAAAATGTCTTACATCTAAGGTGCTAATCTCATTTCTCCTCAAAGCATTGCCCCACAGTAGCAGCAACAAAGCATAGTCCCGTTTCCCCGCCAACGTCGAGCGATCGCACTGCCGGATCACGCTCAAAAATTCCGGCTCAGTGACACCGCTAGTGTCGCGGTAGAGCTGCACTGGGATACTGTCTACATCCACAGCATAGTTGCACACACCCAGCTTTCGCCCATAAGTAATCAGAGATTTAATTGCAGCCAGTCGGCGGTTAATCGTGTTAGGTGATAACCCAGCTTCATTGAGTATGGCTCTATATTTAGTCACTACCTGGGTAGCTTTGTGACCTGACAAGTGTAAAAATTCCAAGATAGAATCGCGTTGTGGTGGTTGCCCAGTCATGCGAACAAAGAAATCCGTAATGTCTCGGCGGTATCCTCTACGGGTTCCCTCACTGTTTTTCGAGCGAAGCAACTCCTCAAGCACGTCGGGATCTGAGTCAATGGAGCCAGCAAAGTATGCCTCAATTTTCGCACTGAGGGCATTTTCTAATTTTTGAACTACAACCAACTCAACGGATTCTGTATCTTTGCTCATGACCCCACCCAGGCTACGGTATTGAAAACGGAGTTTTCCAATACCACAACCTATTATCCAGCTGCATGGGCCTAGATGTTATGGTTTTACCCAAGTGGACGAAGGTGTTTTTCATCGCTGCTATCAATTTTGATATCAACGTAAGAGCTATGCCCTGCCATAAAGGGCAATACAGCACTTCCGGCAGCTATGAGGTACATCCTAAAAGCTGAAAGCTATCACTGCTCATTTCACCCTAAATTTAAACAATGGTAAAAGCAAACTAACAGAAAACTGTGTAAATCTCGACAACCTTCTTATAACTCAATTAATGGCTCTTTCCATTCTCCATACTCATCTAAAACACCTTTAACATAATTTTTAAATTCTAGGAATCCACCGTGGTTATTCCAATGTTCTTTAAAATTATTGTTGTTTTCTAACAAATGCACTTTCCCGTCTGGAGGAAATACAATTGGACAACCAAATACTTCTTTGTAATTTGGAGGGTTTTCCAAATCACTTGCAACCCAAACTACTTGAATCAGACGACCAATGTTAAACTCAGAACCAGAGCCATCACCACCATAAAGAGTATTATTGAATAGTTTGACAACGTGAGTTACATGGGCATACTGTCTGATCATTATAAGTTCGCCTTGTTTAGGATTACGTGCATTATCTTCATTAGTATTTTTCCAATGCAATAGAAAAATTTTTGAAATAGAATCTATGGGAAAAGTCCAAAATACAGTAGAACCTTGATAATTTACATTTTTACTCCACTTTAAATCTGTTAAATTCATTATTTTTATCTCCGATTTATGCAAGTTTATTTATTTTATATTTCCCAAAAAATGTATAAAAATAACACCTAATTTATCGTAAGAGTATAGATTTATTAACCTGCACTACACATTAAAGATGCTTGATTTTTAGTTGCAAATATCAGTTTTTAAATTCAACTGCGATATCAGAATTACTTCAAGCTCATCATCTCGTGAGGCCCCGACGAACTGGGGACACTTCGTTTAGAGCGGGTGGTGTGGGGGACGGGCAATAATTTACTCGTGGAGTGGCCCGCGACTGGGCAGCCCGCCCCCCACACTCCGCTACGCCACCCGCTCTACCCCAGTTCTAAAACAGTGCTGAAGGGTGCGAGTCAAAGGTAAGAATCCACAAGTTTCCCCTGAGTTGACCATTTCTCATCTAGAAGGCGACAAGCGACATAAACAACATTTTGAGGATTGCGCTTGTGTCTTCCATTCGTACCCCAGGAACGAACAGTATAATCACCTTGATAACCTAAAACAAGTGCTAGCTCGTCGTAAGTTAACTGCCATTTTTTCTTAAATTCTATTGGGTGCATAGTATTCACCTATTTCAAGTAATTAATTAGGAGTGTCTAGCGGACATTTGACTTATAACGGGGCATCAGAAAAAATAGAAAACTTGTGCAGAACCATCAATAAATCTTTGACTTACCCCGCACTCTAGCTTTGGTCAAATTATTTATTTATTTATGTGTCTAATAGGTGTCTAGCAGACACGCGGATATAAATTATCAAAGGTAAGAATCTATAACTTTCCCCTCAACTGACCATTTTTCATCTAGAAGGCGACAAGCAACATAAGCAACTTTTTGAGGATTGCGCTTATGTCCTCCATTTATCCCCCAACAACGGACAGTGAAATCATTTTCGTAACCTAAGACTAGTGCTAGCTCGTTATAAGTTAATTGCCACTTTTTCTTAAATTCTATTGGGTGCATAAATGTAAATCCCTCACTATTTTTAATCGACAAAGTTTTCCGGTTTTGTAACTTACGAGAAATATTTCTCTAACGAGCGCTAATAAATCTGAGCAAGCTATCAGGATAAAACCAGTCTGGAACTGTGACGCGCTTCGATTCAATCAGATTTCCATCGTCATCATAAAGACCACTAATTTCAGCATGGTTTAGAGGTACGCGACCGTTCTTTGACTTGCGCTTGATTTGGATAGTTTCGCTTTGCCTTAAATCATTAAACCCCTCAGCATTGCCTGAAGCGGCATTAGTAAAAGCATGAGAAATACAAACTAGATATTCTGCTGCCTTGCGAACGTCAGTAAGTGAATGTCTCACAAATTTTTTGACTGATTCTTTACAATCATCTTGCAGAGAAAGCTGTGTCAATTCATCCCAAAGTGTTTGAATAGGGGTGTCATTTTCTGTGCGGTCGCTCCAACGTTGAACAGCTTCATCCATTGCCTCACCAATAGCTAAATAATCGTTGCGTTCGCCGATTAATTCTGGCTCTAAAGGTATCAACAACTTCCAAGCTTTAGCTCTGTTCTTATGTCCATGAGCATCAACGATTGATGTGATGTTCCAATCAAAAATCGCCTTCCTAGACATAACAATTGATGCAGCAAAACTGCTTTTACCACTACCTTGACCCCCTAGCACCCAAACTGGTTTTGTTGATTCAATGACATCCCATAGCCAGCCGCCCTCATGATTTTTCAATAGTTGAACTAATTCTTGGGCGGTCGTTCCTTGTGGAGCCGATACTTTTTCACTACTGGGATTGATGTTTTCTGCATCCGCTTTGCGCTTATCTCTTCTATTTTCAGCAATAGATTTATCAGCTACGGAGTCAGCGACCGCGAACTGTTTTTTAGTATTGCTAAACTGCAAATCTTCAAGCTCTGATTGACGCTGATACTGTTGCTGTAATTCCTCAAGAGAGATATAGCGTTCTTGGACTAATAAATTATCAGCGCGTCTGTCGATATCCTTCTTATGCTTGTCTGAAATCCGTATTGATTCATGTGACTGCAAATCGCGCTCAGTTCTAGTAATTAAACCTTGGCGCTTAATAGCTGTCTTAAAATATTCGAGACGTTGAAAACTTGACTCGTTATCAATCTCATCTTTTGCAGCCCAGCAGTAATAACCCATCCAGACAAAAGCAGGCGCGACTAATAACCACAGACTAGGATTCTCTGATGGAGCCAAATCTGATGTAATAAAAGCACCGTCAGGGAGAGACACAACATCATTAAACTGTCGTGACTTCCATACTTCTGTGAGCAATCTGTACTTGAAACGGCAGTATTTATTATCAAGTGCCGATTGTGATTTTGCAGGTAATTGATAATGCTTAATTGTGCGTTTATTAGCTGTTGCCGGACAAAATCGCACTTCAGTAAACTGATAAGGGTGCGGTGTCTGCCCGTAATAATAAGCGCTTGCTAGCCCCAGAAGTAAAGCTGTGACAGCGCCAACTTTTAGTAGGGATTGAGCCTTCATGACTTAGATTTATGGATGCCGTAAACCACACTGCCTGCCACTAATGCACCCACCACAAATACAATAGTTTTGTCTGATTCTGGCAAACGGTTAAAATCTTCTACAGTTGCTTTGATGTTGTCGTAAGTCTTATGTGAGTTCTGCATCGTCGTGTAGAAATCACCGATAGCAGTCCAGAGAATGAAACATCCAAATAATGTTTGAAAAAGAAACTTTATCGCCTTGTCCATGTCCGTAAAAACCCATCCTTCAGGAGACTTATTTACGGTGAACTCCAATAAATCACGATTAACTATTTGATTAATTCCCAACACAATAGCGACCGCAGGCATTAGCCCCGCCGAGCCTGTAGCTATTACTAAATACTTAGCCAAGCAATAGGAAGTAACACCCCAGCCGCAGGATTCAATACCTTTGAGAACAGCGCGACTACGGTTAAGCTTTTCAATTTCCTTCGCTTTGAATCTTTTAATAGCTTCTTGCTCATCCTGGGTAAATGCAGTGTCAGGATAATCTTGATAATCGAGTGATTTGTCGGTGTCCCCGTCTTGCAATTCGGTGTCAAGTTCATCTAACATTGTTCTCATGACAAATTTTGACTTCCCCTACTGAGCAGTAACTTAGTAGGGGATTTTTAGATGCTAATTACTCGAAAATCGTAGAAACAGCAGTACGGAACGCTTGGACTAACTTGTTAGTCGTAAATGACTTACGAGGTACTAAATCAAGGTCTGAGCTTTCACCGTATGTTAGTAGGTGTTTTGCCTTTTCCGTTTCATAAGTCCTATCAGCGTCTAGCTGTGCCTTCACGGGTCGCGCTAACTGCGATTTAGCAGATGCTAAATGGTCAACTTTGCTCATGTGATAATCGATGTAAGCCTTGAGCTTAACTAGGTCGATGCTTTCTCTGTAGCGCTGATTCTCTAGTGTGCGGTCGCTGGCCAGTTTCAATCCGATTTCTGAGCGCTCATGACCGTACTTGAAATTTGCGATCGTTAAATCAGCATTAGCTTTGTCCAGAGCAATACCAGACGCGCCAGCTTGTTTGTAAATCTCTACTAGCCCTTTGTTGTACTCCTCAGTACCCTTGATGAATGCTGACAGGTTATCTGTGATGTAGGGCATGATGGTTAAGATGCGTTCGCCTTCGTTGCCCATTTCCCCTACTTTGGTCAGCGCTGCGTCATCGCCATTGATGCAACCCATGATTAAGCTATCAGCAACGCCTAATTTCTCAGCCCTTGCTTTCAGCTTTCTGCCGTGCTTACTGACGATATTCTTGATATGCTTCACGTTTTTGACTCCTGTATGTGCAACATTCCGTCATAAACCATTGAGAGAGGGGAGCCGCGAGTGCAATTAGTAACGGTATCCCCACAAGCCCAATCAACAAATGTTTGTAAGTGAGCTTGCCTCCGGGCTTAGTCGATGATTCCGGCGAAAGATAACGCGAGGTCTGCAAACTGGCTTTTGTAGTCCAGGGCGGTGGCCTCCATCGCTTGCTTGATTTGGGTCAGTTCACTGCCTGCAACATCATCCATTTCTGCGAGTGTCTGCCTGATTTCGTCGGCTTTGCGTCGGATTTTGGATACTTCTTGATTCTTGAATTCCCTTGCAAAGTGGACGAGCGCGTTAAAAATTGCCTCGTTCAACTCCTTTCTGGATGCGAAGGTGGAAGCAATAGACACTGTAATCTGTTTCACATCCGCCGCTTTCAGTTCAATTCCTGCGCCCTGTGCAATATCTGCAACGAGGGCTTGCTTTTCCTGCTCAGTTAGCACAATCTGATTCTCTGGTTCTTGCACGGTCAGCGCTCCTGTTTGAAGATCAGTCTCAGTCTGTGCATCTTCTACGCCTACAAGAAAGGTTTCTTCAACGGGTTCATCAGTTACAGATAATTGGCTTGTCGCTTTAACTTTGAGATAGTCAACGGCTTGGCTCAATTGCTCTTTGGTGGGATTGTCAAGGTCATCGCACTCAACAGCGATCGCTGCCGACGTATAATCGTCCTTGGTAAATCCTTGATAACCCTGTTTGTACAAACGAGCGCGGACGTTATTAGTAAATTTGTCAGACATGATGATTGCTCCTTAAAGGGCTAGTGTTAAAACTTCGATGGTTGCGGATTTTATCGGTTGTGAACGC
>NZ_JAYGHE010000072.1:0-37853 GCF_034931145.1 Nostoc sp. UHCC 0252
GACAAACTCCTTCATCTCATGGAATGAAACAGCCCTGCCTTGACAAGGGGGGATTAAGGGGGGTAAAACGCCTGTGGAATAAGCATTTAAGCTTAAGTTGACACCAATGAGCAATGCTGTGCCCTTACGAAAGATATGGTTTTCAAGCTTGATTCATATTTGGTATTTATTGTCAACGCGTAAGTCCTAGAGCTTGAAGGTACAAAGCACCCGCCAGAAGCGATGTCTTCTCTGCGAGACGCTACGCGAACGACGGGCTATGCCTACGCAAAACTACATAATTCGGTAAAATTGGGTAAAGCAATTTTTGCGCTTGTTAAACAAAGGCATCAGCAAACCCATGCAACTGAAACTCAGTGCATCTCGATTTCCCTTCGCTCCCCTTTTGTTAATTGCCCCCTTTTTCCTATGGGGGACGGCAATGGTAGCCATGAAAGGAGTAATACCCCACACCACACCGCTATTTATGGCAGGTGTGCGTTTGATACCAGCAGGGATGTTAATTCTGATAGCAGCAGCATTTATGGGTAAACCTCAACCCAAAGGTTGGGCTGCATGGCTGTGGATTGCCTTATTTGCCCTAATAGATGGGACGCTGTTTCAAGGCTTTTTGGCAGAGGGATTAGTCAGAACCAGTGCGGGATTAGGGTCTGTGATGATTGACTCGCAACCTTTAGCTGTCGCTTTGCTGTCATTGTGGCTATTTCAAGAACACATTGGTTTTTGGGGATGGCTGGGGCTAGCTTTGGGAGTCACAGGTATTAGTTTAATTGGCTTACCTGATGAGTGGATTTTACATTTTCTCGACTCAGGCGCAAATATTACAATTGGCAACTGGCAAGATTTGTTTGCTAGCGGCGAATGGTTGATGCTGTTAGCAGCCTTATCAATGGCTGTGGGAACAGTATTGATTCGGTTTGTGTGCCGACATGCTGACCCAGTAACCGCTACGGGATGGCACATGATTTTGGGTGGATTGCCACTATGGGGAGTTTCATCAGTTGTTGAATCTCAGCAGTGGGAGAATCTGGGAGCATCTGATTTAGTGGCTTTGGGTTATGCTACCGTATTTGGCAGTGCGATCGCTTATGGGTTATTCTTCTACTTTGCCTCTAGTGGCAGTCTCACCAGTCTTAGTTCCCTCACCTTCCTGACACCCGTATTTGCTCTACTGTTTGGTAATCTCTTCCTTTCAGAAGTCCTCAGCCCGTTGCAGTGGGTAGGTGTCTTCCTAACTTTAATCAGCATCTATCTCATTAACCAGCGTGATACTTTAGCGGCGGCAAACGACACAGTTACTGTCGGCGAAATAGCAAATATACAGCAACCAGTTTTAGATTCATCTACTAAAAAATTGAATACTGTAAGCCTAGCAGTTAGAGAATCTGAACCAGAAACCTGACCCTAACTTGTAATTCGTAATAGAGCCTCCGGCACGCTACGCGGTTTTCATGCCCAAAGGTCTGTACGTAATTCGTAATTGAGTCGGGAGATGAGGGAAAATAAATAATACCCAATACCTAATGACAGTTAACATTTGCTCATCTAAAAGGTATTGTGGTATCGAATACTTCAAAAGCACGTTCAGGCTGAAACTTTTAATATGAGGCTATGCCGTTCCTCAATTCTGATATTTACCTGTATTTCTTGCGTGGGTTTTTACCCAAATCGCGCAAGTACAGCCACACCTAATCTAGCGCCTAAAATTTTAGAACTTGCACAAGCTAGTTCGAGAGTTACTGCTACTCCGGCTGTTTTAAGATATGGTAGTCGAAAATCAGATGTGCAGAGATTACAAACCCAATTAAAGCAGCTGGGATATTACAAAGGCGTAGTAGATGGACAGTATAACGCCAGTACGGAAATTGCTGTCGCTCAATTCCAGAAAGTAAATGGTTTAAAAGTAGATGGTCTTGCCGGTCTAGCAACTAAGGAGAGACTGCAAGCAGCAATAGAGTCCAAAAATAAGATTGTTGCTTCTCCAATTATTGCCTCTCCTGTTTCGACTTCCAAAGAAACTACAACACCCAAAGCAACCGACGAGAGAGGTTTTATCTGGTGGATAATATTTACCATCGGAGTTATAGGAATTATTGGCGCACTTATTTACCTGCTGAGGCGGTTTCGTGAGGTTAAACGATCGCAATCAGAAATATCGAATGCTAAAAGTTTGAGTGAAGCTGACAAAGACCCAATAACACCACCCTTACCAGAGGCTATAACTACTCTACAAATAGCTACGCCACCACCTGCCACACAATTGCTACTACCAGAAAAAACTTCCCGCCTAGCTAAACTTAATATTGTTGACGAATTAATTCAAGACTTACGCAGTCCCGATCCAACAAAGCGGCGCAAGGCTATTTGGGATTTGGGTCAGCAGGGAGATTCGCGGGCTATTCAGCATATAGTTGACCTGATGATTGATGCTGATTCTCAAGAAAGCAGCTTGATTTTGGCAGCTTTGGCAGAAATTGGCATCCGCACGCTTAAACCGATGAATCGGGGTTTAGCAATTTCGATGCAAAATGAAAGTCCACAAGTACGGCAGAATGCGATCCGTGACTTGACGCGCGTTTATGACATGATGGGTCAAATGAGTCAAATGTTGCGCCATGCGTTAGATGATCCAGATGCAGAAGTGCAAGCAACAGCACGATATGCTTTAACTCAGATGAATCGAATGCGTGGGTTGCCAGAACAACAAGGTTTAGCAGGAGATTCACACAACGATTCACGAGAAGAAACCTAAAAATATTTCAACTGGATTTTGATATTAGTTTTCGGGCCTGCTACTAAAAATGCTGCTTCGCTAAATTTAGGCGCTCCTGTGCGAATTTCTGGGTTGCTAGAAAATCCAAAGCCTTCGCTTGGTATACCAAGACCATTACTATTAATAGTGCCGTCATTATTTTGATCGTGGAAGACAGCAACTGCATAACTACCTGCTTTCAAGTTTTCAAAGGTAATGGGTAAGGGAGTGTTAGTAATCTTGGTACACTGCTTTTGTAAGCCACGAGTGCGATCGCTAGGAAACCCTTCACTGCTAGCAAATATACTGACACACACTTGTCCCTGTTTATTCTTCAAGCCATCAATTTCCACAGTGAGTTTGCCGTTAAAATTTGCCTTGGCACTAAATGGCCATACCAGATTTCCCGTAACTGCCAATAGCAGCATACTAACTCTCAACCCTTTGACCATAAAATTTTTATCAGCAAAATGATTTTTGACTTTTATTGCGATCGCGCAGATTCATCGTGACATAATTCGTTCACATCCTCACCGTCCCACTAAGGGACTTCCAAATAAAAATATCCCATTGCTTTTAGGGCAGGGGATAGGGGGCAGGGGGCAGGGAGCAGGGAGCAGAGGGCAGGGGGCAGGGAGCAGGGGGCAGGGGGCAGGGAGCAGGGGGGAGAGGCTGAGATGGAGCTTGTACTTTGCCCAAGTCTTGTGTCCTGGAAGGACGGGGCTTCATACCCATGTTCCGCTTTGCTCCACACCCAGAGGAGAAGGGCTTGCTCCCCTTCCCCCTGCCTCTTCGGTGATGAGAAGAATTTTTGCTTTAGCTAAAATTTCCCAATTGAGCTTTCTTCTTCAGAAAATCCAGTTGCATCACCTTCTTTGAGAAATCCACTGTAGGCTTCCATACCGTGTTCGCCGATATCCAAACCTTCTAGTTCCTCTCGTTTGGAGACTCTAATACCTAAAGTAGCTTTTAGTACTAGCCAAAAAATGCTACTCACTAAAACGGTGAAACCGCCTACTGAGACAACGCCCAGTAGCTGAATACCGAACTGTCCAAAGCCACCACCTGCAAATAAACCTTTCTCTGGGCCAAGTGCATACCAGGAATAAATACCAGGGCCAACAGACCATAGGCCCACTGCTAGAGTTCCCCAGATACCACAAACTAGGTGAACTGAGGTAGCTCCCACTGGGTCATCAATGCCAAGTTTGTCAAAGAATGTTACAGAGAAAACTACCAGTACTCCAGCAATGAAGCCAATGAGTAAAGAAGCAGGAATACCTACGTAAGCACAAGGTGCTGTAATCCCAACCAAGCCAGCCAAAATACCATTGATAATCATTGACAGGTCTGGTTTACCTAAGTACAACCAAGCTGTCATAGTAGCAGCAATTCCACCGGCAGCAGCAGCCATGTTAGTGGTTAGAGCAATGTGACTGATCGCACCAGGATCGGCAGCCATCACAGAACCGGGGTTGAAACCAAACCAGCCCAACCACAGGATCAGACAGCCCAAGGTAGCAATACTCATGTTGTGACCGGGAAAAGCCACAACTTGCTTGCCTTGATATTTACCAAGACGAGGCCCAAGAAATGCTGCTCCCATCAAAGCTGCCCAGCCACCTACAGAGTGAACCACTGTAGAACCGGCAAAATCCCAAAAGCCTCTATCTGCTAGCCAACCACCACCCCAAATCCAATGTCCGGTAATGGGGTAGAGAATACCTACAAGTAAGAGGCTAAAAATTAAAAAGTCAGCAAACTTAATCCGTTCGGCTACTGCACCAGAAACGATTGTTGCTGCTGTTCCAGCAAATACTAGCTGGAATAAAAACTTGGCTGCTAAAGGTACACCAGCCCAATTAAGAGCACCGAATACACCTTTATAAGCGTCTGCTGTGGCGGGACTGTTATCTGCTCCTCCTAAGAAAAATCCACTCAATCCAATGAAGTCGTTGCCATCACCGAACATTAAGCCAAAACCAATGACCCAAAATGCAACGCTGGACAGAGCAAATACAATCAAGTTTTTGGAAAGAACGTTGACAGCGTTTTTCTGGCGACAAAAGCCGGTTTCTAACATACAAAAACCAGCATTCATGAAGAACACTAAAAAGGCTGCGATCGCAACCCACAGAGTGTCAAGAGCAACTTTCAGTTCTGCTGTCGTAGGCCCTGCGGCTGGAGTTTGGGCAACTGCGGCATAACCCCAACCCAACACAATTAGACAAGCTATAGGTAGACAAGCTTGCCAACTGGGAGATAGCCGTTTAATTGCTAGATTAAATAACTGGCCTTTGGAGTTGGATTGTGAATTTACAGCGTAATTTCTTCTAGATTGATACCTATTTTTTGTTTTTGATTTTTGTTTGTACATAAATTTGAACATCATCCTCCAAACCATCCTTAAAAAAGGGGAAAAACAGGTTGAATAGAAAAAACTAGTGTCCGAAGTTAGTATCTTTCCTTTAGACCACTTGTTTAAAAATCAGAAATTCAAATAACCTTCATAGGAGTTTAAGAAACTATTGGTACATTTGTAAATATTTTTTGTAGTTCTTCTTAAGAAATTTATGATGTTTATTCTGAGATAGTCAAGTCTCCTTCACTTAATCTTTAATCTTTTAAAAAAAATCATAGCGGGTAAATTGTGTAAAATTGTCTTCATCGTGTCAACCAAAATAGGGGAGTCAGTCACAAAAAATCTAGAAAATATGCATTGTAATTACCGTAAAAGACTGTTTTTCAGCTAAAAGCGTGATGTTGGCTCTATTCTTTATCTACTGGACTAACTTCAGGAGTATTAGTGCGATTTTCGTCTTCTGCAATAAATTGCTTGAGCGGATAAACATCAGTCCATAGTGACGCACCATGTTCGTAAGCATCGATCCTAATGCGATTGGCTTCGGAATTGATACGTAGATGTCCTAGTGCTTTCAGACCACCGAACATTAAAAAGCTAAAGGCGACGGTGAGAGATGCGATCGCAACTACGTCCAAAAGTTGTATACCTAACAAAATATAAACATTCTTCCACAGAAATTATGAGACTACTTATTTTTTACCCTTGGTGAATTTATTCCTAAACGGATAAATTTGAATGATCTTCTATTGACTACAACCAAAAAACTGTATCGTAAAATACATTTTTTGATTAAGTTATAGAAAATAGCTTCTGAGGCAGCAAATAAAGCAACCATATCTTTTATGGCTAAGTATTTTCCAAAGCTAATATCGGAAAACACCTAATTTCATTAATTTTTTATACGAAGAGTTAATTATTCGTTACTTTCTTGGGAGCTACGTTGAGAATCTCCTTAAAAGCGACTAATGGCTGTAATCGATAATTGATCTCTGCAACGAAAAATGTATTAGAAGTAACGCAGATTTGTCAGATAGCGGATTAGTCGAGCTATTTACAGGAGAAGTAAATCTGGTTACAAGGGTAAACTGATAAGCGATCGCTATCTTATAGCGCTTTTCAAGTGATTGAAGTACACTAATTCCCATTTCACCTGAGTTAAACAGAATCGGACTAATAAATAAGATTAACAAACCTAATTTCCTTCAACAAATTGCGTTTAGAGTGCCTGTAATATGGGAGACTTGGCAATATTCCCTATAAATCAGATTTAAGATGAGTAACGCAATTTCGGATATCACAGTCAAGACCATCAACGGCGAGGATAAACAATTAAACGACTATACCGGGAAGGTACTCTTAATTGTGAATGTGGCTTCCTACTGTGGTTATACTTCTCAATACGACGGGTTAGAAAAGTTGAACCAGAAGTATGGCGAAGCAGGATTAAGGATTTTGGGGTTTCCCTGTAACGATTTTGGAGCGCAGGAACCAGGAAGCAATGAAGAAATTGTGCAATTCTGTACGAGTAAATATGGTGTTACCTTTGAACTATTCGATAAAGTCCATGCAAAAGGCTCACAGCAGCATCCACTTTATGAGCGACTTACCAAAGCCGTTGAGCCAACAGGAACTATTGCTTGGAACTTTGAAAAGTTTTTAGTTAATAAACAAGGTAAAGTGATAGCTAGATTTAATAGCAGTGTCCAGCCAAATTCAGCAGAAATAATTGCCATAATTGAAAAAGAACTAGCAAAATAGTCATTAGCATTAAGTAAAATTTTTTGTACTATTGACTGTTAGTTCTGGACGGTTAAATTTATTTACGTCCAGTTTATCAATTGAAAATAGTGTATCAGCTGGTAGTTTAATTTATTTGTGTCTAATTTGTCATGAACGTTGCAATCATTGGTTGTGGTTATGTTGGTTATCAAGTTGCTCAATATTGGCAGCAAAAAATGAATTTTGTTGTCACTGCAACCACAACTTCCTCTGAGCGTGTCTCTACATTACAATCAGTATCCCAAAAGGTTGTCGTTACCTGCGGGAATGATTTAGATAGTCTAAAATCAGTTTTGCACAATCAAGATGTTGTACTCTTGAGTGTTGGTGCAAAAGGTGCGGAAGCTTATGAAGAAACATATCTACAAACTGCCCAGAATTTAGTTTCATGCTTACAGCATAGTAAAAGTGTCAAACAACTAATATATACGGGTAGTTATGCCGTATATGGTGACAGAAATGGTGTCTGGGTAGATGAAGAAACACCACTTGCACCCGCTAATTTAAATGCTCAAGTTCTCCGTAAAACAGAGGATATATTATTATCAGCATCTAGCGAAAATCTCCGCATTTGTATCTTCCGTTTAGGAGGAATTTATGGCCCTGGTAGGGAACTGCTGAAAATATTCGGTAGATATTCGGGTACAAACCGTCCCGGCGGCGAAGATATCACAAATTGGATTCATCTGGATGATATTGTTGCTGCAATAGAATTTGCCCGTCACCGTCGTTTGCAAGGGATTTATAATCTAGTAGATGATGCACATCTCACCAGCCGAGACTTGCTAGATAGTCTATTTGAAAAACATAATTTACCCAAAGTTATATGGGATACTTCTATTAAGAGTACTCGCCCCTATAATGCTTGGGTATCGAATGAAAAGCTGAAAGAGGCTGGATACCAGTTAATTCATCCACAGATAATTTTTTAGCAAGTATTATAACTAGGAATTATGCAACCATCTGCTGTGACTAATACAACCAACTTGACAGCATCTCCTAGCCAGTTTTACACTTGGCAAAATTATCGTTGTGCCTACGAAATTCACCAACCGACAAACACAACATCTGAGGGTATTCCCCTACTGTTAATTCATCCTATTGGTGTGGGATTGTCCCGACAATTTTGGCAGCGATTTTGTCGTGAATGGTATAATTCCGGTCAGCGCAATTCAATTTACAACCCTGATTTACTAGGGTGTGGTGAGAGTGATATGCCTCATATAGCTTATACTCCTAGTGATTGGGCAGAACAGTTGCAGTACTTTTTACAAACAGTAGTACGTCAACCTGTAATTGTAGTTGTACAAGGAGCATTATTACCAGTTGCGATCGCATTAGTCCAAAAGGAATCAAACTTAATTTCCAAGCTTGTACTTGCTGGGCCTCCAACGTGGGCTTTGATGACAAATAAACCACCAGAATGGCAGCAAAAATTTATTTGGAATGTGTTAGATTCCCCTTTTGGGATTCCTTTTTATCGCTATGCACGCACTCCTAAGTTTTTACGTTCTTTCTCAACTCGCCAACTATTTGCTTCTGAGAGTGCTGTAGATGCAGAGTGGTTGAATACATTAGTTGCAGGTGCAGAAAATCCTGCTAGTCGTCATGCAGTGTTTTCTTTTTTAGCAGGGTTTTGGCGACAAGATTATACTAGCTCTATTGCCTCGATTCACCAACCAACATTAGCAGTTATGGGGGAAACTGCATCGAGTATTAGCCAAAATAATAAAAAAGAAACGCCAGACGAGCGCTTGGGTAACTACCTCGCCTGTTTTCCTCAAAGTAGAGGTATAAAAATAAATGGACGTAATGTTTTGCCTTATGAATCAACTGCTGAATTTGTCGCAGCGATCGCTCCATTCATTAATGAAGTCTCTTAGCTGATTGATAATTACATTATACTAGTTCTCCCATGCTAGGTTATGACTGGAATTGATTACTTCAGGAAGGAAAATTATGTTCCCCAATCGCCGAGGACAAAGAGTTCCCAATGTCACTTTTCATACTCGTCTGGACAACCAGTGGGTGGATGTGACAACCGATGAATTGTTTGCTAATAAGACAGTGGTTGTCTTCTCCTTACCAGGTGCGTATACTCCGACTTGTTCATCGACTCATCTCCCTGGTTATAACGAGTTGGCTGGGATTTTCAAAGAAAATGGTGTCGATGATATTATTTGTATTTCTGTCAATGATGCCTTTGTGATGAACGAATGGTCAAAGGATCAAGAAGCAGAAAATATTACACTGATTCCCGATGGGAATGGTGAATTTACTGAAGGCATGGGTATGCTGGTAGATAAATCAGACTTAGGGTTTGGGAAGCGATCGTGGCGCTATTCTATGCTGGTAAGAGATGGTGTAATTAACCAAATGTTTATTGAGCCAGATGAGCCAGGAGATCCCTTTAAGGTATCCGATGCTGAAACAATGCTCAGATACATCAATCCCCAAGCAGTGAAGCCCGAAGTAGTTTCTCTGTTTGCGAAAGTGGGTTGTCCCTTCTGTGCGCGTGCGAAAGCAATGCTCAAGGAACATGGCATTAACTACGAAGAAATTACTTTGGGTAAGGATGTCACCACCCGCTCATTACGAGCAGTTACAGGGGCGACAACAGTGCCTCAAGTATTTATCGATGGTAAATTAATTGGTGGTTCTGAAGCGTTAGAAGCCTACTTCGCTGCTAAATAGTTCTCACTAGGGGCGTACAGATGTGCGTCCCTATAAAAGGGACTTCCAACTATTCCAACTAAAAAAATATCCTATCGCGGTGTAGGCAGGGGAGCAGGGAGCAGGGAGCAGGGGGCAGGGGGCAGGGAGCAGGGAGCAGGGGGCAGGGAGCAGGGGGCAGGGAGCAGGGAGCAGGGGGAGGAAGAAAATATATATTATTTGAGTAAGTTGGATAATTTAATTTATTTTCTGGAAGTCCCAAAGCACTATTAAATTTATTTGATGTTTATGAGTATTGATAGATGAAATTTGCAAAAAATTATACATTAATGAATCACAAGCAACTTATATGTAAACAGTGAAAAAAGTTAATCAAGAAAGTCAATCACCGCTTTCTTTTCTCAAAAATCTGTTAATTGCTCGTTGGCGATCGCTTTTACTCCTCTTGATAGGAGTTTATTTACCTTTACAGGTATTTGAAATCCTGACAGTGAAGATATGGGAAAATCAAGCAAGCTTGCCGTGGGATGTGCCTATTTTGTTGGCAGTTCATTCTACAGCCAACCCACAGTTAGATGTTTTAGCAATGGCACTGGCTATAATTGGTATGCCTTGGACGGCAATACCGATTTTGGGTGCGATCGCACTTATATTATTACTACAAAAACGCTGGCGATCGCTAGCTTATTTACTCACCACTTCACTGGGAAGTACAATCATCAATCGCACAGCAAAGGAATTAATGCATCGAGTGCGTCCCCAATTGTGGCAGTCTATTGCACCTGAGTCTAGTTTTGCATTTCCTAGTGGTCATGCCATGACGAGTATAACTTTGGTAGCAATTTTGCTATTCTTAACTTGGGCTAGCTCCTGGCGTTGGTTGGTTCTCACCCTGGGTAGCTTATACATAATAGCTATTGCCTGGTGTCGCCTCTATCTGGGAGTACATTTTCCTAGTGACATTCTCGCAGGTTGGATGGTTGCATTAGGTTGGACAATTGGTGTTAGTCTAATTATCAAACCATATATAACTACAGTCAAATCCATAGATAGCGAACTACCCAAGGATGAAACTACCTTACTTCCTGAAGAAAGAAAGTTGCTAAATAAGGAATGAGATTCTGTCTGCTGAAAGACTTTTATACCCTCTTAAAATCTCCCTAAAAACGCGGGACTTCGATGCAGCTTTACCTCCCAAATAGTTTTTTCTGACCTATTATGAGCCTTGTAAAAGGTCATTAACTGAACTTATACTTTGTTTAATTTGTTCTGTCAGAGAAGTTCTTAATAAGTCAAAGGTTTCGGCTGAAAATGTGAGTAATCCCAGAGCATAAAATAAGCTTGAAATACCAATAAATAGAGCCAAAAATCTCCCAAAACAACCGGGATTAATTTCCACAAACCCTAACTTAGATTGTCCGATAACGGCAATCGTTATAAAAACAATTCCTGCTATTAAAAATGTGTTATTTGAAGTTAAATCCGTCATCTTACTAATAAACTACTTCACTAGTTTTATTGTAGCTATTATTATTTAAACTTTCTTTTGTTTCACCACTATGTTGGTGGAATGATTTACTATTCAATCTGCCAATAGCTTATGGTTTTGGGTATGTATGTAGTTTACTTTCCCCAAAATTACTTATACCTTGTTCAATTATCGGATACTGGCTCTCTAATATTGTAGGAATTCTCTTGATCCAATTTGGTTCTAAGGATATTTTTCAAAAAGAACCTAAAGAGCATAACCTCAAAAAAGAATTATTCACTGGTCTAATTTCTTCAACAGCTTATACCCTTGTAATTATATTATTGATCCAGTTGAAGATTATCGATGCTCCTATTTTATTCCCCAACGGTTAATTTAGTTGATCACGTTTCTGTAGAATAAAAAGATACCCGAATTTTCGAATAATTCGGGTATCTGAGCCTTTGAGTAGAGAGCAAATTATTGAACTAATCAAATTTTAAAAGTTCACTCATATTTAACAATTTTGGAGTGTCCTTACTTACAATTAATGGCAACTTACCATTCCATTTTTCTATTGCTTGTCTTTGCAGTATTTCTGGAGTTAAGTAGCAAGTTCTTAAATGAATCGGTGTACAGGCATATAGGTGAGGAAAAAAGGTGTAATTTACTACCATGAATCGCAGGTAGTAAAGGTTTGGGTAGCTTTAGGTAAACCTAAATTACTGTAATGATATCGAAAAACAGTAGTATTTGAAAAGGTAAGTTTGCTTCATTGAAGAAAAGTAGAGGCAGTTTTTGCAGAAGAGGGTACTGAAGAGAGGGCGCGAAAATCAGGACTGAAGCGATCGCGTGATTGAGAGTAATGTTATAGTATTATAGGCAATGCAGTAACATTTCCCTTAACTCACGACATCTGGATATAGAATAAGTATTCGAATGTGTGGAAAATACCTGGAGAGGTGTCCGAGCGGTTCATGGTGACGCACTCGAAATGCGTTTTGGGGAAACCCAACGGGGGTTCGAATCCCCCCCTCTCCGTTGAAAAAGATTTCTAAACAACAGGACAAACCAATGGTGTTTGGCTTGATATCTGGCAAGTATGATTATTTGCAGGTAAAACAAGATTGCATTTCCGTACTTTCTGAGTAAAATATTGCCACAAAAGGCACTAAAGTATACAGCCGCACAGATTTTTGGGATAAACTAATCCCATTGTGTGAGGAGTGAACGATGGCAAATCTCAGCTTGGAAAGAGCGCTTCCATTTAGTTTTATTGGTATCTGTTTATATGTAGGAATTGGTGTAGGAGTCATTATTCGGCTTGGGCAATCACAGCAATTAAACGCTGCTATTACACCCACTGAACCTGTATCATTACCGCTTGCTATTCCTAAACCTACGCTACTAACACCAAAACAGCCAACAGATACTATTACTATTAAAGCCGTTGGAGATATTATTCCCGGCACTAATTTTCCTAACTATAGATTACCCCGGTTTCGAGATCAATTATTACCAAAGTCAGTGAGAACTCACTTGCGAGGATCTGATATCTTATTTGGTAACTTTGAAAGTAGCTTAACTAATTATCCTTACACTACCAAAGATATTAGTCGAGGACAAGTCTTTGCTTTTCGCTCTCCACCTGGATATGCTCGGCTATTTGCTGAAGCTGGTTTTAATGTATTTAATATGTCGAATAATCATGCAATGGATTTCGGCCCGGTAGGCTTCAAAGATACAAAGAAAAATCTTGAAGCTGTGGGCATCGCAACATTAGGTCATAAAAATCAAATTCTCTATTTGAAAGCTAACAATATCCCCGTGGCAATGGTAGGTTTTTCTCCTTATGAAATGTATAATTCTATTCATAATTTAGGAGCAGCCAAAGCACTAATAGCAAAAGCTAAAAATAAAGCAAACATTGTAGTAGTATCGATGCACGCTGGAGCCGAAGGAACGGGGGCACTGCATGTTAAGAATCAGACAGAGTTTTTTTATGGAGAAAACCGAGGTAATTCCATCAAGTTTGCTCGCAACATGATTGATGCAGGAGCAGATTTAGTACTAGGGCATGGGCCTCATGTTCCGAGAGCGATGGAAATTTATAAGGGAAAAATCATTGCCTATTCTTTAGGGAACTTTCTAGGTTATCGAACTTTATCTACAAATGCCCAGACGGGTGACTCAATGATTTTAGAAGTTAAACTCAACTCTGCGGGAAATTTGGTATCAAGTAAAATCATTCCTGTGCGGATGAATCGCCAAGGAATCCCTCAAATTGATCAACATTTTCGGACTGTGAAACTTATGCGTTCTTTGAATAATCAAGCTTTTCCCAAAAATCCGGTGAAGATTAATAAGAAGGGAGAAGTTGTTGTACAGAAAGAAAAGGAAATAAATGTCAGATTGAAGACAAAATCTAAAATTGATTAATTATTGTCATCTTGTAGCTTTTCCTGAGATTTCTGCTCGTTCTGGGGTTGGTTATCAGGCAGTGAATTTTGCTTTTCCAGTGTTGGTACTACTACAGCCGAAGGATCTGATTTGGATTGTGTGGGTGGCGCTGTTGGTATAACAACAGAATTTGGCGGAATTATCGGTTGAGGGGAAGCAGAATTCTGATTAGATGTGGGTGAGTTATTTTGTGGCAATGGTGTAGGGGAAGCGCTCCGAGATGAACGGATTGCCCGTAGTTTCTCCACTAGCGAGGGTGTGGGGGAAACGCTAGGTGAAGGAGAAGGTGCGGATTGCTCCAAATCGTCGCGTCGTGATTCTGCTGTAGGGCTGCTGGGAGTTTCTTCGGGGGAAGAACGGCGATTACGTCGGCGCGGCTTGGAATTAGTAACAGGTGCTGATTCGGTTCTTGAGGTGTCACGATTCTCAAAGCTAGGTGCTTTCGCGGCCGGCTCTTGAGTTGGCTGTTCAAAAAGCGGCTTTGCAGTTGGCTGTGGCTGAGATTTGGGTAAGATGCTAGTGATGCCAAAGCCTGCTGTAGCAGCAACTAGGGCTACACCGATCCCAATAAATATTGATGAACTAGGTTTTTTAGTCAGTACATTTTCCTTGGCGATACCTGGGTTGGGCTGCGCCACCGCAGACGGGTTATGAAGGCGATTTTGGGGAGTTTTACCCAGCACAGTTGCAGCTTGTTGGGCAGATAAATTGATAGTTGGGACTGCATAAGTTGTTAAGCCTTGCGGTGACAGATTCCCCTCATTTCCAGGTAGCAGTTGTAACCAATCGGCAACTGTCGCTGGGCGAAAACGAGACTCCACCGCCATCCCGCGCACTACTGCCTGGTTGACAGCAGCACTCAAGTGTGGTTGCAATTCGCGCGGGGAAGGCATTTGTTCGCGATCGCGCAATAATGCTGGCATCGGTACTTGTGCTGTCAATAGTGCATACAAGGTTGCCGCTAAACCATAAACATCCGTGGCGGGTGTGCGCGGCGCTTGTGTCAAATACTGCTCAATGGGAGAATAGCCTTCAGAAACTAAACCAGTATGAGTCTGCCTGACACTGCCATTAAATTCTCTGGCAATGCCAAAATCAATTAATACTACTTCTTGGGTTCCTTGACGAAGGATAATATTATCTGGTTTGACATCCCGATGTAGCAAACCATTGTTATGTACTACCTGCAAAGCTGCCCCAATTTGCCGGATATAATGAATTGCTGTGGCTTCAGGTAAGGTTATTCCTGGTAATACAAATGCGTCTCCCAAGGTTTCGCCACGAATGTATTCCATTACCATGTAAGGTAGTCCGGCTTCCACAAAAAAGTCACTGACTCGAACTATATTTGGGTGGATACACGTAGCTAATCGTCTGGCTTCGTCTTGGAATTGGCGCTCAAATTTCGCAAAATCAGGATGTTGTCGCAGCCGTTCATTGATGGTTTTCATCACCACCTCCTGACCTAAGTAGTGATGGGTAGCTTTAAAGGTAATACCAAAGCCACCCCGCCCTATTTCTTGAATTAGGGTGTATTTTCCATCCTGCAAAATTGTGCCTGCTAACATAAAGAGTCCTGAATCCTGAGTGAGCAGATAAGTAGCGAGTCCTGAGTCTTGACGGATTTCCAAAAAATTTTCCCATATTTTATAGAGCAGGGTTTCCGCCTGTCCATTTTACGAGATGATTTAGTTGTTGGAACTCTCCAAGTGATAAATAACCTTTTTGCGATCGCCAGAGTTTTATCTTTTTCAGATGATAACGCGAGAGTCATTGAAGAAGAATTCAGAAGTCAGAATTCAGGAGTCAGAATGAAGACGCTCTCTATGAGACGCTAAAAGTTTTTGTGATCAATCCGGTTAAAATCGCTGACCTATACCTAGATGCACTTTGCTTTCTCCTTGGTCATTAATGCCATAATCAGCCCGAATTAAGCCTAGTGGTGAATTTACTCGCACTCCAGCCCCATAACCAAAACCATAACCTGGTTTGTCCCGCACACCAGCCGGATCTCCTAGTACAGTATCACCGGAGCCTAAGTCTGAAGCAAAATCGGCAAATAATACACCGCCGACGATTGGGAAGACGGGAAAACGATATTCTGCGGAAGCTAACACATAACTGCGCCCATTTCCCACATCTCCAGAATCGTAACCGCGCACTGAATTGGAACCACCCAAGTTAAAGCTTTCGTAGGGTGGTAAATTACCGAGGACAGTACCAGCTTGCAGATTCACAGCAAATACTTGTGGCTGTTTGGTGTTAAATAATTGGACTGGTAAATATTGGCTGTAATTGGCTTTGAGGCGATTTAGGGAAATATTACCTTGACCGATGGGCACAGATTGTTCTGTACTCAAACTCAAAACGGAACCTTGAGTTGGATTGAGGGGATTATCTCGTTGGTCTTTGGTGGCGGTGAAGGATACGGTAGTTAGGTCATCAATACCAGTGCCACTTGCGGAGAGGGGATTGCCCTGCGCGTCATTTGGAGTAATATTACCTTGGCGATCGCGAATACTAGTTTGGGTATAGTTTAATCCTAATGAGGTATTCCAGTCGTCAATTGGTCGCTGTAAGCTGACACTTCCGCCAATTTGACCTTCCCGCACTTTGTCGCCGTTAGCTAGCTTAATCTTATCATCAAAGGTTTCTGAAAGTTCCCGATTCCGAAAACCATTTACAGTGTACCCCAAGCGATCGGGGTTTGTTGTCCGATAAGGACTGATAAATTTGCTATTAAACTGCAAGTCGCGGCTACTTACAGCAAGATTCACACCTAAAGTATCGTTAATACCGCCGACATTCTGATCTTGATAGTTTATTGTGCCTGTTAATCCCTGATCAGCATTGTAACTCCCACCCACGTTAACACCACGCGCCCCGGTTTCTTTAAGTTGGTAGACTAAATCAAGTTTTGTCGCATCTCCTTCTAAGGCGACATTTACAGTCTGAAATAAACCAGTCTGATATAGCTGTTGGATGTCTTGTTTAACGACATTTTCTTGAAATATTTGACCAGGTTTTAGCTTGAGTTGCTGTTGGAGAAAATCTGGTTTGGTGCGTCCTCCCACCGGATTACCCTTGCTATCAACGGTTTTACCCTCGTCGTTGACAAAGCGAAATTTGATCTCACTTACCAAGCCTTCAGCAACATTTACAGTGAGAATGCCTTGAGAACTGGGTTTAATTGATAGCACTCGTGCCAAATTATAACCATTGTCGGCGTACCACTTGTTAATTTGTGCTACTCCTTGCTGGAGTGCTGCGGGACTGATGGTGGTTCCAATTTGAGATTGCAGACGTTGTTGGGCTACTTGGTAGGTGAGGACTTTTGCACCAGATAATTGCAGCGATCGCACAATCACCGGTTGCACTTGATAAACTACATTCAATCCAGCCTGTGTGCTAAAGCTATTTACACTGACATTGCTAAATAAACCTGTATCCAAAATTGCCGCTACATCTTTTTGTAGCTGGCTTTGGCTGGTTTCTCCACCCGCCTGGGTTTTAATGACTTTGCGAATAATCTCCTGCAATTCTTGATTAGCTCCCACTACCTGTACATCTGTAGCTGTAACTACTAAAGTGCTTTCATTAGTAGTTTTTTTGGGGGAGGCGGGAGAAATAGGGAGGATGGGTTGGGAATTTACCTCTTGCGCTGACTTTAAGATTACTGGGGAGTTTTTGCTTGCACCTGCTTGCACTGCAACGGGATTTTGAGAAAATTGTTGTGCAACTATAGTTTCTGGGGAAGCAATTGTCTCTATCCGTGCGGGAGTGTCTTCAATTATCGGCACTACTAAGTTCCCAGGTTTTGCAGTTGGAGTAACGGTTTTAGCAGATGCAGCCGTTGCTTGCTGAGTGGCATTGGCAGCAGCTAAAGTAGCTAAAGTAAAAATTGCAGTAGCAGAAAGGCGCATAATATTTAACCTAATTAACTGGGAGTTATATCAATTTTGGATTTTAGATTTTAAATTTTGGATTAAGAGGATGTTTGAAAAGTCATGATTGATGTACAAAGTTTTTTTACCCCACCCTAACCCTCCCCTTATAAAGGGGAGGGAACTGGATTTTATTGTTTCCCCCCTTTATAAGGGGGGATTAAGGGGGGTAATAATTCGATTAAAATCACAACACACTACCTTCTCTAAAATAGTTGATTAAAAAGCTGTTCTAAGAATTTTAAACAATACATCCTTGCCGAATTTGGTGTTATTTGTAGGAAAGCAAAGAAATAGCGATACTATTAACTTCCCGCTAATTCGCTGATTTTCCTTTATACTTCTTACCCAAATAGACAGTGAATTTTGATATTTTGTTTCTATGAATAATGTATCCCGCATATCTTTAGCTTCTAACTCCCAAGCTGCAAATTCTCCTTTACGGTTACTTGTATTAAGTAATGGTCATGGGGAAGATGGGATTGCAGTTCGGATTTTGCAAGAACTCCAACAACAATCAAACCCACCAGAGATATTTGCTTTACCTCTGGTGGGTGAAGGACATGCTTACCAACAGTTAGATATCCCTCTCATCGGTTCAGTCCGCAGTATGCCTTCTGGCGGCTTTATTTACATGGATGGCCGCCAATTAGCGCGGGATGTGCGCGGTGGTTTATTGCAACTTACCCTCAGCCAGATTAAAACTGTCCGCCGATGGGTGAGTTCTCAAAAAAAATTAGGTAATAAAAGAGCGATTTTAGCTGTGGGAGATATTGTTCCGCTATTATTTGCAACTTTTAGTGGCGCTAATTATGCTTTTGTGGGTACGGCGAAATCTGAATATCATGTGCGCGATGAAGCTGGATTATTAGCACAAAACTCTAAAGAGAGGCGTTGGGAAAACTTTTCTGGTTCAGTTTACCATCCTTGGGAACGTTGGTTAATGAGTCGTCGCCGTTGTAAGGCGGTGTTCCCTAGAGATGAGCTGACGACGGAAACATTAAAACAATGGCCAATTCCTGCTTTTAATTTGGGTAATCCAATGATGGATGGTCTGCAACCAACTTTTTCGCGCCAACAATTTTATAGTCGAGATAGTCAACAGCAGGAAACAGTTAGACCTTTGATGGTGACTCTTCTTCCGGGTTCCCGTCCGCCAGAGGCATACAACAACTGGGAAACAATTATGATTGCCGTATCTGCGTTAATGGCAAGTTTCCAAGAGCGAAATTCAGTATTCTACACTTCTGGCACAGTGGTCTTTTTAGGTGCGATCGCTCCTGGTTTAGACTCTAATATTTTATCCCGAAGCGTGCAATCCCAAGGCTGGCGCATGGAATCAGCATCTCCTATCAAAATTGCCGATCCAAATATCTTGACATTTAAACAAAGAGATGCATATTTACTGTTAACTCAAAAAGCTTATAACGATTGCTTGCATTTAGGAGATTTTGCGATCGCAATGGCGGGTACAGCCACAGAACAGTTTATCGGTTTAGGGAAACCTGCGATCGCGATTCCCGGTAATGGGCCCCAATATACCCGCGCCTTTGCTGAAGCTCAAAGTCGTCTTTTAGGCTCATCTTTAATTTTAATTGATCAGCCAGTAGAAGTAGCGAAGGTTGTACAGTCTCTGTTCAAAGATCCTGATATTTTGCAGATTATTGCCGAAAATGGACTGCGACGCATGGGTAAACCAGGAGCCGCACTACGCATTGCAGAATGTTTACAAGAACGATTTTGAACAGATATTTGTCATTGGTTATTAATTCTTGTGCCTCACTCCCTTATCTCTCTCACTACTCACTACTCACTACTCATTACTCATTACTCATTACTCATTACTCATTACTCATTACTTACTAGTCACTACTCACTACCGGGCAATCCTCATGCTACCAACCCAGAACGTAAGGCCCTCACAGCAGCTTGGGTACGGTCATCAGCGCATAATTTATTTAGAATATTACGAACATGGGTTTTTACAGTACCAACTGTAATATACAGTTTCTCGGCAATTTGACCATTACTACAGCCAGCTACAATTAACTCTAAAATTTCCAATTCTCGTTGAGTTAAGGGGTATGTTTCCAAAACTTGCTCGTATTCTGATGCCAACGCCTCAATTTTTACAGTTTTCGGTTTATCAGAACTTTGGCTATCTCCAGGAATACCTTGTCGCATCTTCCGCAATACCACGTTGGCAATTGCCGGATCGATCCAAGAGTTACCGCCGTGAGTTGCTTGGATAGCGTCAGTTAATTTACTGATACTTGTTTCTTTCATATAATAAGAATCAGCGCCCGCCGCGAACGCTGCAAGTACCGCATCTTCTGTATGATCCATTGTTAGGATAAGAATTTTGGTTGCCGTTTGCCCACTTTCAGCTTGCTGGCGTTTGAATTTACGGGTGAGTTCAATACCATCCATGTCAGGCAAACCGATATCTACAACAGCTACATCTGGCTTTGCCGATTCCAAAAGTTTTAACCCTTGGGTAGCATTTGCTGCTTCGCCAATTACTTTCAATGCGCTGTGAGCCTGCAATGCCGCTCTTAGCCCCATTCGTGTTAAGTCATGATCTTCAATTAAAATAATGCTAATTTCACTCATTGCTACACTCGCTCTTATGCTGTTTGCATCTTTCAAAATATTACCTTTTGTAAGCGCATCTATATTTATTTTCCCAAACCAAAGATAGATGATATTTCACCCACTCTGCATCCACCGATAGAAATAACAAATATACTACTGTTTCATATTTTAGATAGAGGACATATCTAGCTGAAGATATATGGATACTTGGACAAAAAGTATGAAATATTGAACCTAATGCAAAATTGCTGCCCTCTTGCTCAAAATTTAGCTTTCTGTTGCCATGTAACATTAGTTAATTACTATTAACTTTAAGAAAACAGGCAAACGACAAAAAGTCAAAGTTGCCTTCCGAGAGAATGAACGACGGTTTTGAGGGATTTTTAAGCAAATACTTTGGATTCATCAGGTTGATGGAGCCGACGGACATTCTTATGGAAGGAAATGAGACGGCATTTAAATTTGGTAGGGTTTCGGTAATTTTCCGAACAGTGGGAGACTGCGATCGCTTATAAAATTACCTAAGCTCAAGGAGGTAAGACTATTTAAAATTTATACATAAAACTAAGCAGTATTTTTTGATTTACTTAGTTTAATCAATCCGAAGATTAAAACTGCTCAAGCTTATGGTACACGATAATGGTATGCAACTCTCACCAAGGACTGAGGACGGGCGCTTGCTTACTCATTTACAATTGTCTTAAACTTAGTAAAGTATTTTATTTTACTTGAATAAACGTTGTTTATTATCTTCAGAGCAAAAATCAGAGCAAAAATTTTCGGTTTGTGAATGGCTAATTTACTGGAAGCCATTTGTCCTGAAGCCTTTAATTTTGTAATTATGATGTAACGCTCAATATATAATATCTAGTTTATTAAATATTGGATTGTGCGAAATGTCTTAGTAAATCAAGTTACAGATTTTAGATGCCGAAAATCTTATATTCTTTATTTGGATAATCTGAAAAAAGAAATGATATACATCAATATCTGTTTGGCGGCAAAAAGAAAAACCGATGGAAGAGACGCTGAAACTTTTGGTAGTAGACGATGATGAAATAGACAGAATGGCAGTCCGTCGCGCCCTGACCGAAGCAGGTGTTCCAATGGAACTGTCTGAAGTGAGTGATAGCAATGATGCATTTTCTGCCTTAAACACTAGTAGTTATGATTGTGTTTTCCTCGACTATCGCTTACCACTCCAGGATGGACTAACCTTAATTAAACAGTTACGTTCTTCGAAAATTAAAGTTCCTTTAGTAGTTCTAACCGATCAAGGAGATGAAGAAATTGCTGTGCAATTAATCAAAGCTGGTGCTACAGATTATCTTTCTAAGTCTAGGATATCTCCAGAAAACTTGGCACAGGTTTTGCGAAGTGCAATTCGAGTTTATTGGGCGGAAATGCAGGCAACTTTGGCACAAGAGGAACTCATTCTTAAGATCCAGCAATTGGAGAAACAACAGCAACATATTCAAATACAAAACTTTAAGTTATCAGAGACATCGCAGCTAAAATCGCATTTTTTAGCCACTATGTCCCACGAACTTAGAACGCCGATGAATGCAATTATCGGTTTTTCGCAAATCCTTTTGCGTCCTAAGTTTGGTCAACTAACTCACCAGCAAACAGATATGGTTGAGCGCATTTTGAATAATGGAAAGCATTTACTGATGTTACTCAATGAAGTTCTCGACTTTTCCAAGCTGGAAGTAGGACGATTAGACTTAAAGGCGGAAAGATTTGATTTATCAAAAATAATCAATCTCGTTGTAGGTGAAATGCGTTCCCTAGCTGATGCCAAAAAGCTATCATTATTTGTGCAAACAGATTTACAAAATCCTTTTGTTGTTAATGATCCTGTTCGGATCAAACAGATTTTAATTAATTTGCTCTCCAATGCCATTAAGTTTACAGAGTCTGGTGAAATTTGGGTTGAAGTTCAAGAATTACCTGCAAATCGAGTAACAATTATTGTTCGGGATACAGGGATTGGAATAGCATCTAAAGATTTTAAACGTATTTTTGAAGCATTTATCCAAGTTGATCAAAGTATCACTCGCAAATATCCAGGTACCGGTCTGGGTTTGGCAATTGTAGATTCACTAGTGCGAATGATGGGCGGCAAAATTTTTCTTGAGAGCAAATTAGGTATTGGTTCCATGTTTAAAATTGAATTGCCACGTCAAATTCCATTAACGAATGTGGCAGATGATCCTCCAACACCGTTAAATGAGGAGGGAATTTTTTACTCCGCTAAAAATTCACATCAATCTTCTCAATCTAGGCAAGCATCAATAAGATATCCTAAATTTAAAATATAAATTTTCCTTCCAAAAACTAATAAAAATTGATAAGTTATGTCTGTAGTTGAAAATAATAAAATTTATCGCATCCTCGCAGTTGATGACATTCGAGATAATCTAATTTTGGTTCAAACAATTTTAGAAAGTGAGGGGTATAAAATTGATTTAGCTTCAGATGGAATAAAAGCTTTACAGCAAGTTGAACAATTTCCGCCGGATCTGATTTTGTTAGATGTAATGATGCCGGGAATGGATGGTTATGAAGTCACACGTCGGATTCGGCAGAATCCTGCAATCTCTTATATTCCAATTCTGCTGATTACTGCCTTTCACGAATCCAGCGTTGTCGATGGTTTGGATGCTGGTGCTGACGATTTTATTCGGAAACCATTTGATACTGATGAACTATTGGCAAGGGTGCGATCGCTATTACGTCTCAAGCATAGTCTAGACGAACAACAAAAAATGACCCGTCAACGGGAAGACTTTGTTTCCCGTCTGACTCATGATTTGCGGACTCCCTTAGTAGCCGCCGATCGCATGTTGAGTTTATTTGAGATGGAAACATTCTGCAAAATTTCGCCAGAAATGAAACAGGCGATCGCAGTTATGATTCGCAGTAACCAAAATTTGATGGACATGGTGAATACTCTGTTAGAAGTCTATCGCTTTGAAGCAGGTAAAAAAACCTTGAATTGGGAGATATGCGATTTACGTGAGATATCTCAAGAAGTAGTCGGCGAACTAAGCCCTTTAACCCTTGAAAAAGGTTTGACTCTAACAATAGACACCAGTAAATTAGACTCAGCGAGCAAAAATGCTGGTTTGATTATGGGCGATCGCTTGGAACTAAGGCGGGTGCTAAACAATTTGATCGCAAATGCCATCAAATTTACAGATACAGGAGGTATAACACTCCGCATTTTTGAAACACCACCCGATTCAGGAAATCCAGATTCGGTAACAATTGAGGTAGAAGATACAGGATACGGGATCGCGCCCGAAGATCAAGCAACAATTTTCGAGCGATTTCGCCAAGGCAAACATAAACGTTCCGGTAGTGGCTTAGGGCTACATCTATCCCACCGCATTGTAGAAGGGCACGCAGGAACTATTAATGTCACCTCTGAAGTAGGGAAAGGTACTTTATTTACTGTGAAACTACCTAAAAACCTTTAAGCTTTTTCTTCAGTAACTAATGTCAAACTAACCCATTCGCCTTTATCGTTATAGGTGCGAATCATCCTCTGGCGGAGGTTTGGCTGAATTAACCAACCCGCTTCCAAAAATAAGGGTTGACGTAACTGCACCTTGAGGGGAGAAGTTGCAGAAGCACCGTCAGGTAACAATAATACTTGTACTTGCTTTTCGGGATCTTGGTCAAAGAGAATGATGGAACCTTTAATGGTAGCAGTTGAGGTAATTGTACGTTCTCCAAAAGAGGTACTTTGAATTAATTGCCCAGCATCATCAAGTTGTATTTTCAAAGTTGTAGAGTAAATATCAGGCGATCGCAAATCTCGATATATTGTCACCGATTTTCCTCGCCATTCTCCCAACAAATCATTTATCTGCAAAGGTGGACGTTCTGTTGCTGGGGTTCCAGCTAGATGTTCTCGAATCAGAGTTAATCCATTTAGCTGACCATTTTTATCAAACAGTTGCACCAGACGTAAGCGGCGATTTTCATGAACAAAAGCAAGTTCTCCACCAAATTCCGAAAATGGCCCGATCTGAATTAAACCTTCAGAAAAGGAACCATTTTCAAAAAATAGCAAGCCTCCCCCCACAGACATAAATTCTCTGATTAGATCATCCTTTCCCAAACGGCTCAGAGTTAAGCGTACTGTCTGGTTATTGTTTAAACCTTCCAACGAAAGGCGACTAGAAGTATCCTTCAAAAGCGTACCTTGGGGAGAAAAATTGGTAAATGAACCTTCCCATACACCAAGATTTTGCAGAAAACATTCCCATTGCGATTTCATAATTATTTTGTCATTTGTCATATCATTTTCGGCAAATCACTCACAATATGTCATTGCGAATGCAACGAAGTGGAATGTTCGCGTAGCGTCTCGTAGAGATAGCAATCGCAAAGGTTTGGGATTGCCGCGCTACGCTCGCAATGACATAAGTATTAAGTCGAACATGATATCATTGGTCATTGCGGAGGAGGTGTTCGCGGAGTGTCTCGTTGGCGCAGCCTCTCGTAGAGAAGAGAAGCAATCGCAGGGGTTCAGAGATTGCTTCATTTCACTTCGTTGCACTCGCAATGACATATCGTAAGTGATTAGGGGGACACGATATAATTTAATATTCATTAAATCCAAAACTTCAGTTGTTCTTTTAAAATGACAAATGACAAATAACTAACTTTTAGCAAAACGTCGGACTGCAAATAGACTTCCCATTAAACCTACGGCTGCACCGAAACTCAAGAGAATTAAGGGTAATAGTAAAATTTGGGCTGGAGTGAGTTGCACGCCGTTGGTGATAACTTGGATAAATTCAGGTTGATTGGCTAGCAATTTACCGAGAAACTGTTGAATCACAGAAATGAAACTCCAAGCGATCGCACCGCCAACTAAACCGAAAGCAATTCCTTGTAAAATGAACGGCAGGTAAATCCATGCAGAAGTTGCTCCCACCAGTTGCATAATTTCAATTTCTTGTCGTCGCGCCATGACAATCAGCCGAATTGTGGTTGTAGTCACTGCGATCGCTGTTAAGGTCAGAATAATCGTAATTGTTAAAGTAATCCAGTTCAGCCCTCGGTGTAGCTGGGCAATGCGTTTAACTGCTTCATCGATATATTCCACCGTCTCAACTCCCGGCAATTTAGCCAGTTGCGTTGCTAAAGTTGGTACAACTTGAGAATTACGCGCTTTTACCTTAATCTCATCAACCAAAGGATTCTCACCCAGCTGCTGAGTCGCGCCTTCAATATCAGAAATTCTCATTTCCTTAACTAACTTAGTCCAAGCTTGCTCTTTGGTAATGCTTTGCATCGCCGCAACCTCTGGCATTTTGGCGATCAGATGCTCAATATTTTCAGTCCGTGCATCCGGTTCGAGATAAACTGATACTTCTAGCTGACTACCGAATTGATAGAGGAGTTTTTCAACTTGCCAAGAGGTTTGCAAACTCAAACCAAATAAAAATAATAATACCGTAACAGTACTTACAGCCGCCCAATTCATCCAACCCCCCCGCACTAAACCGAGGAAAGTTTCCTTGAGCAAGTAGTCAAGCTTCGTGAAAGACTTAAACATAATTCGTAATTCGTAATTCGCAATTCGTAATTAATAATTCCCAATTCCCAATTCCCAATTCCCAATTCCCAACTTGATAGAATAAAAATAGTACGAATTTTCACCACTAGCCATTGAGACTCATGCCCTCTGAAATTGCTGTAGAGAAAAAAAAGTTAAAAAATCCACCTTTGGAGCTTCATTATTTAGGCGATCGCGTGCTACGTCAAGCTGCGAAGCGGGTTTCTAAGGTAGATAACGAACTTCGCCAAATGGTGCGTGAAATGCTGCAAACTATGTACAGCAAAGATGGCATTGGTTTGGCTGCCCCCCAAGTGGGAATTCACAAACAACTAATTGTCATCGACCTAGAACCAGAAAATGCAGCTAATCCGCCTTTGGTGTTGATTAACCCCACCATTAAACAAGTCAGCCGCGACATCTCTGTTGCCGAAGAAGGATGCTTGAGCATTCCTAACGTATATCTTGACGTAAAGCGTCCTGAAGTCGTGGAAATCGCCTACAAAGACGAATACGGTCGTCCTCGGACATTAAAGGCTAATGACCTTCTAGGACGCTGTATTCAGCACGAGATGGATCACCTAAACGGTGTGGTATTTGTAGACCGTGTAGAAAACTCCTTGACTTTAGCCCAGGAGCTATCTAAGAATGGCTTCTCGTATCAAGCGGTGAAACCAATAGCATAGGGGGCTAGTAGTGTATTTAACTCCAAAAAGCGGTTTATTTCTGGGTGGTTCTTGTGTAAGTGCGATCGCAGCTGTCGGTTCGATTTTTGAACTCAGTTACGGACAACCAGATTTTGGTTTTACGGCCACTGCGATTATCCTAGCGTTGAGTATTCCACTCACAGGATTATTTTTCATTGCCGCAGTGAAGGACGCAAGGGCTAATATGAAGTAAGCATCAGGTACATAAAAAAGGTAAGAGGATGAATTAAAAAGGCAAAATTCATTCTTTTACCTTTTATTTTTATAAATGAAGGCAGGGGGAAGGGGGCAGGGGGCAGGGAGCAGGGAGCAGGGGGCAGGGGGCAGGGGAAGAAGAACTATTTATTGATTCTTGAGCCATTCCCAATTCCCAATTCCCAATTCCTCTCAATCTGGATCTTCCACTGCCCCTAAAGCTTTCAGCGTTACTAACTGCGCTGCGGTTAACCCCGTAACCCCTGTTATATTCATTCCTTCGTAGGGTCGTGGCGATCGCAGTGTTTTAATGCACTCACCTGTAAAGACATCCCAAAGCTTAATTGTCTCATCTTGGCTACCACAAATTAGGGTTTGACCATCGGGGCTAAAGGCAACTGACCTGACCCAGTTGGCTCCCTGCAAGGTTTTGAGACATTTACCCATGTAGACATCCCATAATTTTACTGTTTGGTCTTCACTGGCACTAGCTAAAGTTTGACCATCGGGACTGAAGGCAACTGACCAGACTCGATTAGTATGTTCTTGTAAAGTTGTCAGACACTTACCCATTTGGACATCCCATAATTTCACCGTTTGGTCGTCGCTGCCACTAGCTAAAATATGACCATCGGGGCTGAAAGTGACTGACCTGATTCGATTACCATGTCCCTTCAAAATTTTCAGGCATTGTCCGGTGTGGATATCCCATAACCTGACTTTTTGATTTTCACTGCCACTAGCTAAAGTTTCACCATCAGGGCTAAAGGCAACCGATCTTACCCAACTAGTATGTCCCTCCAAGGTTCTGAGGCATTGTCCAGTTTGAACATCCCATAACTTCACCGTTTGGTCGTCACCGCCACTAGCTAAAATATGACCATCGGGGCTGAATGCAACTGACCTAATGCGATTGGTATGTTCCTGTAACCTTTTGAGACATTTTCCGGTTTGGACATCCCATAATTTGACTGTTTGCTTTTCACTCCCACTAGCCAAAATCTGACCATCAGGACTAAAAGCAAGCGATCGCACCCAGCTATTATGTCCCTGCAAAATTTTGAGGCACTTATCATTACGAACATCCCATAATTTCACCGTTTGCTTTTCACTGCCGCTAGCCAAAGTTTGACCATCGGGACTGAAAGCAACTGACCGAATTCGATTGGTATGTCCCTGCAAAGTTTTGAGACATTTTCTCGTGTTGACATCCCATAATTTGACTGTTTGGTTTTCACTACCGCTAGCCAAAGTTTGACCATCGGGACTAAAAGCAACTGACATGACCCGATTGCCATGTCCCTGCAAGCTTTTGAGGCATTTTCCTGTGTGGACACCCCATAACTTCACTGTTTGGTCATCACCACCGCTAGCCAAAATTTGACCATTAGGGCTAAAGGCAACCGACCAAACCCGATTGCTATGTCCCAACAAAGTTTTGAGGCATTTTCCGGTGTGGATATCCCATAACTTTACTGTTTGGTCGTCACTGCTACTCGCTAAAATATTACCATCGGGACTGAAGGCAACTGACCTGACCCAATTGCTATGTCCCTGCAAGATTTTGAGGCATTCTCCTGTGTGGACATCCCACAACTTTACTGTTTGCTTTTCATTGCCACTGGCTAAAGTTTGACCATCAGGACTGAAAGCAACCGATCTAACTCTATTGGTATTTCCCTGCAAAGTTTTGAAGCATTCTCCTGTGTGGAGATCCCATAGCTTCACTGTTTGGTCTTCACTGCCACTAGCTAAAATATTACCATCGGGACTGAAGGCAACTGACCTAACCCAATTACTATGTCCCTGTAAGGTTGTGAGGCATTTACCGTCTTGAATATCCCATAACTTTACTGTTTGGTCGTCACTGCCACTAGCTAAAGCCTGACCATCGGGACTAAAAGCAACTGATTTTACCGAACCGCTATGTCCAGTACAAGTAAAAAGTAGTTTTCCGTCTTCAACTTGCCATAAGTAAGTCTTACCATCAGCATCACCCGTAGCTAAAAGTTTTCCATCCGGGCTAAATGCTACTGACGAAATACTAACTAATGTTTCTGCAAAAACGGACTTAGCTAAATCAGCTTTAGCAAAATTCACGCGATGCAAATTCACACTTTGTAAATATGCTTGCCAAATAGCCAGATTAGAAAAGTTATAGCCGTTTAAGTCAATTTGTAGTTGACAAAGCATATTTAACAGATTTCCACCCGCATATCCCGCCGCTTGTGGAGTCTCATTTTGCAGGTAAAATAAAACTTTAGATAGATGCGTTTCCAAATTTTTAGGAAATCGATAAATCGCTGATAGCCTATCTATAACTTGCTTAACAATCAGGGTAATTTGAGTGTTACGAATATAATCTTTGGCCGTAGCTTCCATTAAAGCATGGCTCCTAAAGAGTCTAATCTCACTAGTAGTGATTTCGTGACAAACCTGTTCAATTAATCGGTCAGTCATGTATTCCATCACCACGGACTGGAGGGTAAAAAGTGCCGTTCTTTGTTCAATTAGCGATCGCCTACGTAGTGACTCTAGTGCCTCTATTACTTCCCTTTTCGGCAAGGGACGCACTATATCAGCTAGCAATTCTTCCAAAGACACTAACTCCCGCTTGATTGCTAGCCAATAAATTATTTCTTGTTCTATCTCTGACAACCGCTCAAATTGTTGGTCTAATAAATTTCGAGTGTCACCAAAAATTATCTCTCCTTCAGCAAGAAAGGCAGCGATATCACCACCAAATAACTCCCGAATCGGCTCAGAAACGAGTTTCAACGCTAAGGGATTGCCCGAATATTTCTCAATCAGCTTGGCCGATTCCTGTTGTGAACCAAATAACCCTTTATCTTGGAGAATTCCTTGCCCTTCTGTTTCTCCCAAACCAAGTAAAGATAATGTTCTGACTGGTGATGCTTTTCCTTCTAAAGGAGCAAATTCTTTTGGTTTTTCTCTCGAAGTCAACACCAAACAGCTTTGATGGGTTTCTTCCCCTATGCGTTGGAGTAGTTGACCATAATCTTGATATTCTTCTTGATATTCTCCGGCGCGATCGCCTTCTTGTAAAATTGTCTCTGCATTATCTAATACCAAAAGACAACGATGCTCTCGTAAATAATTAATCAGCAGCGTTACTCTACCATCTATAGTTTCTGGTAACTCCGCTTCTCTCTCATCAGATAAAAAGCGGATCAGGTTTGCTACCATCTCTGAGGCGGGTGGCGCATTACGGAGACTTCGCCAAATCAGGTATTCAAAATTCTCCTGAACTTCTTTCGCTAACTTCACAGATAAGGCAGTTTTGCCAATTCCACCCATACCCAATATTGCCACCAGTTGGCAGTTATCCTCAATTAGCCACCGCGTTAGCTGAGACAATTCTGCTACACGTCCATAAAAAACGCAGATACCAGGCGCTTGCCCCCAATCTTGGCGGTTTTCGGCGACGGGTTTATTATTGAGCGAAGATGCTTGATATTCAAATTCGATAACTTGTTGTAACTTAGTGAGTTTACCTGGCCCGTTACCAGTAACATTAAATTTTTTGTAAACTTCGCTTAATCTCTTGCGTACAGCCTCGGCGCTAATGGTCAATTCTTTAGCGATCGCATTTGGCGATTGCCCCCGGACAGCATATAAAAAGACCTCTACCTCGCTGCTAGACAAGCAGCGTTTTTGGGCTAAAGCTAAAAGAACTTTTTCAGAAATCACGCTCATACTCACACTCACTACAGACCAATTTTATCTCACTAGGTGAGATAAAATGACTGCGAAAAGTGAGGATTCATTGAACGCGGTGGAAAATTTCGTCCATAAGGACAAGAGCTTTCCCAATTGGATCTAATTTCTCATTTGCTGATTTCAGGCATATTTGTCGCATCTTGATGCTGTTTAAAGAATTTTCTCTATAATTTGCCTTGACCTAAGTAACTTAGTTACTTTATAGTGAATTTGAGAGCTTAAAATACTAACTTAGTAAGGCTACTGACAAAAAAAGAGACTTAGTGAGTCTTGACTTACGCAATATCTTTTTGAAAATATGATTCCTATGCTTCTCTACGAGAGGCTTCTCTTTCAGAGACGCTAGCGCGAACACCAACGTGAACAGGAACTACTTTTATTTCATAATTTTGCGTGAGTCCTGTGAGTAATAAGTAAAGGCTGAAAGCATCTGTTCTGAAAAAGGAGAATTGCGAGGGTTCAATGCGCGTAGTGCGTGTTATGTGCGATTACGGGCATTGAGCGCCTAATTCTAATATCAAAATTGCCTTGGCAATTGATTTAAGGAGCTTAATTTTTCATTATCTGCAAATATCAAGACCTCCTTCGTTGAAATTCCCACCATAACTGTCGGGGTTGGCTGTTTTGCTAATCCTATAGACTGCAAATATCAAGATCACCTTTGTTAGCATTCCCATTCTACTCAGGAGTAGGACTGTTATTTACCTTGAATTGGTGAGAGCAACGCTGTGGGGATTAGCTCTTTCCTTAGTGTGGTCAGGGGAGCGCTAGCTGCTGCCTAGATTCAACTTTTAAAACAGGAAGAAAATTATGAAACCCAGTCTTAAAGACAACGATAGTCTGCTGTTTAGATGGTTTTGTAAAGGACTGAAATATTTTCTGCTGGCGCTACTGGGCGTTTCCCTCGCCCTTGTTGTGTCTCATACCTTTGGCGCTGGGGCGATAGTTGGGGTGCTGTTATCCCAAGGTCTTTGGATATGGGTTGCCAGGATAGCAATTTCCTTAGTCTGTCTATTTGCGATCGCCATGATTATTGAGTCTTGGAGTTAACAGAACAGGGATTGCGATTCAAGGCTCATGCTCAAGCTTAAATAAATAGCCTTTGACTAACTTTCACTTAGCCGAAGGCTTCTTAACTTTCCATTAGGAGATTATATCATGTCAAACAACAGCAACGGCTCTGGGCTAGAAACACTGTCGCCGCTTTTAGTTATTTTAGTGGCAGGATCAATCTCTTTGGCGATCGTTAACAAAGCTAATCACCCAGCATATTTTGACATTGTTAAAATAGCTATGGCTTACAGCTTTGGCTCCATCAAGTCCCGTTCAAATCACCAAAATGAAGCAGATAATGACGAGTTGAAATAGCCAAGGATAAATACGGAATTTGCGGCTACACAAACCTCATCCTTAGAGTGTGGGCGCACAGATATGCGCCCCTAGAAATGTACAAATAAATTGGGTTGAAGAAGAAGTCATACCATTTCTTTGTGAGGCTGCGCCAAACCCTTTTAACTTCTTTCTGTCTCTCTTTCTTTACTTTGTGTCCTTTGCGTCCTTTGCGGTTCGTTTTTCTTCCTTATACTTAAATATGGTTTAGCGCATCTTCATACAGAATTGGTATCAGAAGTCAGAATAAATCAGTCGGGGGTTCAGACCGGCGCAGGATTGAAAACCACCAAATCTACGATTTGGTGGGGGTGCAAAAACGCCAATTATTCATCCGCCAATCATACAGAAAACATTGCTGAATTCTGACGACTGACTCCTGAATTCTGTTCGATAATTTATTCTTTGGAAATCCCTAACCGGGTGCTAAATTCTACTTACATCCTAAAGACTCACGAGTATTTACACCAGTTTTAGAATTAACACCACTAGCTTGAACACAAAGTTTTTTCACTTGTGTTCCATCTAAAATTGCATTTGTAAAATCAGCACCAGTGACATTTACATCATCAAAAGTAGAACGCAACATCATTGCATCGATTAATACAGCATCACTCAAATCAGCATCCTTAAACCTTGATAGGTAAGCTATACCTTCACTAAAATTAACACCATGCAGATTTACTCGCTCCAGCAGAGTACCGTTAAATACAGTGCCACGTAAGTCAGCATTGCTAAAATTAGCATTCTCTAATTTGAGATTGGTAAACTCAGTACCAATTAAACTTTGACCAGAGTAATCCTTACCCTTTAGTTCATCATTACCTACAGAACGGGTAATACTGGAAGAACTTGCAGCTTCCGCCGATAGGGGAAACAAAAAAAGAACCATAGCTAAAACAAAGCTAGCTATTATTCGCCAATATTTCATAATGTGTTCTTAATAAATCTCAACACTTCCATCATTAACTATTAAACCTCACAGAAGAGGACAAAGGAGATAGCGGGAATAACCAATACCCAAGACTGTAAAACCAGAAAGCATCTCGTAGGATGATATATGTTGAGGTGCGATGCCTAATGGCAAGTTGCTCCGCACCTACGCAAAATTACCTGTGGCTAATCAAGAAGACAACGCCCAATCTCTGGCGCGAACCCCTTTATATCAAGTGGGTGTAGAACTCAAAGCACGCTTTACCAGCTTTGGTGGCTGGGAAATGCCCGTGCAATTTAGTGGCATTACCCGCGAACACGAGGCTGTAAGAAATACAGCCGGAATGTTCGATATTTCCCACATGGGTAAATTTACCCTCCAAGGTAAAAATCTCATTTCCCAACTCCAGTCTCTAGTGCCTTCAGACTTGAGTCGATTGCAACCTGGTCAAGCACAATACACCGTATTGTTAAATCCCCAAGCGGGAATTATTGACGACATCATTGTTTATTACCAAGGTGAAGACACCACTGGTATCCAAAAGGCATTTATCATCGTCAATGCAGCAACCTCTGGTAAAGATAAAGCATGGCTTTTGCAACATCTAGACTTGGATAAAGTGCAATTCCAAGACCTTTCACCAGAAAAAGCCTTAATTGCCGTGCAAGGGCCAAAAGCGATTAAATATCTTCAGCCTTTAGTGCAAGAAGACTTACAGCCAATCAAAGCCTTCGGACATTTGGAAGCAACCTTACTAGGCAAGCCTGCCTTCTTGGCCCGCACAGGTTACACCGGAGAAGATGGCTTTGAGGTGATGGTAGACCCAAATGTGGGCGTAGAGTTGTGGCGAAGTCTCCATAAAGCTGGTGTTATCCCCTGTGGACTTGGCGCGAGAGACACCCTGCGCCTAGAAGCAGCAATGGCACTTTACGGACAAGATATCGATGACATCACTACACCTTTAGAGGCAGGTTTGGGATGGCTAGTTCACTTAGATACCAAAGGTGATTTTATTGGTCGGGAAGTTTTAGCACAACAAAAAGCCACTGGAGTGCAGCGCCGATTGGTTGGTTTAAAAACTCAAGGACGCAACATTGCTCGTCATGGCTATCAAGTGTTATCAGCAGGTAAAGTTGTGGGAGAAGTTTCCAGTGGAACTTTGTCGCCTACACTTGGTTATCCCGTTGCTTTAGCCTACGTTCCTACCCAGTTAGCAACCGTTGGTCAGCAGCTAGAAGTCGAAATTCGCGGCAAAGCATATCCAGCAGTTGTGGTTAAACGTCCCTTTTATCGGTCAAAGAATCGTGCTACCAACTGATAAGCGCTAGGGTTTTTGAGGAATAATGTGTTGTGAGTTAGTCAATCTACAGTAGGGTTCATTACCAGATATGGCTTGGATGACTGTTGGGGCAATAATTTTTTTGATAAGGGAGAGGAAGTGATATGTCTTTTGAATATCCTCAAGATTTTAGATACCTCGATTCTCATGAATACGTGCGAATAGATGGCGAAATTGCCACCATTGGCATTACTGAGTTTGCCGTACATGAATTGGGTGATATCGTCTTTTTGGAACTGCCAGAAATTGGTGACGCTCTTACCAGGGGAGAAAACTTTGGCACAATTGAATCAGTAAAAGCCGTTGAAGAACTAAATTCACCAGTCACAGGTACAGTTATAGAACGCAATGATGCTTTAATTGACGATCCCGAACAAGTGTCAGATGATCCTTATGGTGAAGGTTGGTTTTTGAAAGTGCGCGTCAATGACCCTGGTGAAATTGAGGATGCCTTGACAGCAGATGAGTATCGCGCCCAGGTAGAAGGGGAGTAGGGAGTAAGGGGGCAGGGGGCAGGGGGCAGGGGGAAAAACTGCAAATTCTTCTCCCCAACTCTCCTCGCTTCCTGCTCCCTTGCCTCTTTTGTCTGTCGTGGAATGAAGTGGGGAACATGAGTTTGAGTCTCCCACTTCGCAAGCATAGTTTTTGTGCAGGTGGGGTTGAATCCTCATTCTTTTCTATCCCCCTTGCTCCCTGCCCCCTGCCTCTTCCCATTGCACTCAAAAATAAGTCATGAAATTTAGATGAATTGAAAAATTACACCTACTTCTCATGAGTATTTATTGCAAAATATGAAAGAGTACCATCTGGAGAGTAATTTGTGGTATTGAACGCCCCTATTCTCAAATCGAATGAGCAGCAAGTGCTGAATCAAAAAAGTCAAAAGTTAAGTAGTTTTGCGCCAAGACACATTGGCCCTAACTCCGACGACATCCAGCTTATGCTTAAGGTTTTGGGATTTCCCAGCCTGGATGCCCTAATGGACAAAACAGTTCCCCAAACAATTCGGCTGAAGCAACCCCTAAAGTTACCAGAAGCCGAAAGTGAGTATGCAGCACTAGCATCGTTAAAAAAAGTTGCTGCCAAAAATCAGGTTTTCCGTTCATACATCGGTATGGGATATTACGATACTATTACCCCACCTGTGATTGGGCGTAACATCCTAGAAAACCCCGGTTGGTATACTGCCTACACTCCTTATCAACCAGAAATTGCCCAAGGGCGACTAGAAGCACTGCTAAATTTCCAAACCTTGATTATCGACCTCACAGGTCTGGAAATTGCCAATGCTTCTTTACTGGATGAAGCCACAGCAGCAGCTGAAGCAATGAGTCTAAGTTATGGTGTTTGTAAAAATCAGGCAAATGCTTATTTTGTCTCTCATGATTGCCATCCCCAAACTATCGACGTGTTACAAACACGTGCTAAACCATTAGGGATTAACATTATTGTCGGCGATCATCAAACATTTGATTTTGATCAACCAATTTTTGGGGCTGTTCTGCAATACCCCGCAAGTGATGGCACTATTTACGACTACCGCGCTTTTATAGAAAAAGCCCATGCTAAGGGTGCATTGGTAACGGTAGCAGCAGATCCTTTAAGTTTAACTTTGCTAACCCCTCCTGGGGAATTTGGCGCTGATATTGCTGTGGGCAGCACCCAGCGCTTTGGTATTCCGTTGGGGTTTGGGGGGCCTCATGCGGCATACTTTGCGACGAAGGAAGAGTATAAACGGCTGGTTCCAGGGCGAATTGTGGGAGTATCAAAAGATGCTCAAGGTAAGCCTGCATTGCGTCTTGCCTTACAAACCCGCGAACAGCACATCCGCCGCGAAAAAGCTACTAGTAATATTTGTACAGCACAGGTGCTACTAGCGGTGATGGCGAGTATGTACGCCGTCTATCATGGGCCAGATGGACTGAAGCAAATTGCAGAGAATATCCACCAGCTAACTTTAATGTTGGCAGCAGGACTAAAGCATCTGGGTTACAAAATTAGTTCTGAACATTTCTTTGATACACTGCGGGTGGAGTTGGGAACACGCAGCCTAGAGGTAATTCTCGAAGCTTGTCAAGCACGGAATATTAACCTGCGGATTTTTGATGACACTGCCGTTGGTATCTCTGTAGATGAAACAACTACAGTAGATGATTTGATAAAGCTTTGGGAGATTTTTGCAGCGTCTGATAGTCCATTTTTCAGCTTTACAGAAATTGGAGATTTAATTGCAGCACGGCGCAAATTACCTCTAGAAAACTCAACCCTTGCCCGTACAAGTACATATCTCACCCACCCAGTTTTTAACCGCTATCACTCAGAAACCGAGTTATTGCGCTATCTGCACAAGCTAGAAGCTAAGGACTTGTCGCTAACAACATCGATGATTCCCTTGGGTTCTTGCACAATGAAGTTGAATGCAACTGCTGAGATGATTCCGGTAAGTTGGGAAGAATTTGGCAAGATTCATCCATTTGCCCCCGCGTCCCAAACCCAAGGTTATCAAATCCTATTTCAGCAACTTGAGGCATGGTTAGCTGAAATTACCGGGTTTGCGGGAATTTCTCTGCAACCAAATGCTGGTTCTCAGGGCGAGTACGCCGGACTTTTAGTAATTCGCCAATATCACGAAAATCGGGGTGAAGCACACCGCAACGTCTGTTTAATTCCCACCTCGGCACACGGGACAAATCCGGCGAGTGCAGTGATGTGCGGCATGAAGGTGGTGGCAGTTGCCTGTGACTCACAAGGTAATATTGATGTTGATGACTTAAAGGCTAAGGCAGAAAAACACAGCAATGAATTAGCCGCCTTAATGGTGACATATCCCTCAACTCACGGTGTTTTTGAGGAACCAATTCAGGAAATCTGCGCTGTTGTCCATAGTCATGGTGGACAAGTTTACATGGATGGGGCAAATATGAATGCCCAGGTGGGAATTTGCCGTCCTGGAGATATTGGCGCGGATGTCTGCCATTTAAACTTGCACAAAACATTCTGTATCCCTCATGGTGGCGGTGGCCCTGGTATGGGGCCTATTGGCGTTGCATCTCATCTTGTGCCTTTTCTCCCCGGACACCCTGTTGTTACTGACAACTCAACTCAGCACTCAGCACTCAGCACTCAGCACTCTAATATTGGTGCTGTGGCGGCTGCGCCTTGGGGTAGTGCGAGTATCTTAGTAATTTCTTGGATGTACATCGCCATGATGGGTGCAGATGGTTTGACCGAAGCAACTAAGGTGGCAATTCTCAACGCTAACTACATTGCCAAGAAACTGGAATCGTACTATCCCGTTTTGTATCAGGGGAAAAATGGTCTAGTTGCCCATGAATGTATTTTAGATTTGCGATCGCTCAAAAAATCAGCTGCGATCGAAATTGATGATGTTGCCAAGCGTCTGATAGATTACGGTTTCCATGCGCCGACTGTCTCCTGGCCTGTAGGGGGTACAATCATGGTGGAACCTACAGAAAGTGAATCTAAACAAGAGTTAGATCGTTTCTGTGATGCGTTGATTTCTATTCGCCAAGAAATCGCTGAAATAGAATCAGGTAAGGTGGATATTCAAGATAATGTTTTGAAGAACGCGCCCCACACTGCCGAAAGTCTTATCACTGGAGAATGGCAGCATTCCTATTCTCGTGAACAAGCCGCCTACCCCGCGCCTTGGACTCGTGAGTATAAGTTTTGGCCGGCTGTCGGTCGCATTGATGCAGCCTTTGGCGACAGAAATTTTGTTTGTTCTTGTCTGCCAATGGATGCTTATTCCTGATATAGCTACACAGTTTAGTTAAAATTTGCTCCCCTCAACTCTCGTTTCCAGAAAGTTGAGGGGATTTTTCACGCAAAGGGTATTTGCGTGAGAAAAAACAACTTCGATAATCGAACCGCAGAGGCGCAGAGAACGCTGATATCATTGGGAGCATCCACT
>NZ_JAYGHE010000073.1:0-37025 GCF_034931145.1 Nostoc sp. UHCC 0252
CGGATTTCTCTTAACATTCAACACTTTTGGTTAAAAACATACTTGACATTAGTATGCTTACAAGCATTAATACTTGTATCTTCTTATAGAAACATCTAATGTCTATCAATGGTATGAAAAGCAGATTAACTCTGGCGATTGTATATTTTATATGTATGTAGGATAGCTCTCTAAAAATATTTAGTGTAGTATTAAATTATTTATTATGATAGCATCATTAACCTTTTCGCAATTATAAAATGTCAAACTCAAATTTGCTTAATCAAGTTCTATTGACTTTTGTAGATAATTTTAAAGAGTATAGAGAAGATTTATCAGCAGTGCTGCTAACAGACCAGAAATATTTATGGTTGGGATCAGACGAAACCTCAACGATTGAACGCCTGTCTTTGGTTGATACTGATAAGTTTACAGATCATCAACAATTTAGGGTAGCAGAATTTATCAATTTACCTGCGCCAGAAGACGAAGAAATTGATATAGAAGGACTTGCATATACAGATTACTACTTATGGTTTGTTGGTTCTCATAGCTACAAACGCAAAAAACCTAAACCTGATAAGATCGATGCACAAAACTTTAAAAGACTGGCAAAAATTAAATTAGAACCCAACCGTTACCTCTTAGGAAGGATTCCTCTGATAGACGGTAAGTTATTTTCATCTTGCCCACACCCCCAAAATCCAGATGTGCAATTGAATGCCGCTAAACTAGAGGTGGTAAACCAGGGTAATTTGCTGATGACAGCTTTAGTAGATGACGCCCATTTAGGCTCATTTATCAAGGCTGCAATTCCAGGGAAAGATAACGGCTTTGATATTGAAGGAATAGGGGTTTATCAAAATCGCATTTTTCTGGGTTTGCGTGGCCCTGTATTGCGAGGTTGGGCTGTAGTGCTGGAAATTGAGTTAGAAGATTCTAGCCCTGGAATTCTAAAACTGCGGGAAATTGGGGAAGCGAAGGAGTTATATAAAAAGCATTTTATCTGGTTGAATGGTTTGGGAGTTCGGCATTTGTATGTAGATGGAAAAGATTTGTTGATTTTAGCCGGCCCAACGATGGATTTAGATGGGCCTGTGCAAGTGTATCGTTGGACAAATGGCGTTAACTCGCAAGAAAATGTCTTCAGTAATCCAGACTTTGTACAGGATGTTCCCTATGGAAATCGAGAAGATCATGCTGAGGGAATGACTCTGTTTCAGGATGTAACTGGTATACCTTCGCTATTGATAGTTTATGACTCTCCAGCAAAAACGAGACTGGTGGGTGATAGTGGCGTTATAGCGGATGTGTTTACACTCGGATAGAAAGCAATGGATAGTTAAAGGTTGGTGGAGATTGCTTGTACAGGACAAGTAGGGATACACTGTTCGCAGACAATACAGCGCGATCGCGTGAATGTGAGTTTGTACGTCTCTGGGTGGAGAGTCAGGGCTTCGGTAGGACAAACCCCAGTACACAAGCCACAGTGGACACACACATCTTCATCGATCGCAATTTCACCCAAAGTATAAGAAACATTAACATGGCGCGATCGCATCCATTCGATGGCGGCATCTAATTGATCGATATCTCCGGCTAGTTCTACTACCAGTTTACCAATTTGATTTGGGGCAACTTGGGCACGGATAATATTTGCCGCAACATTAAAATCTTTCGCCAGTACGTAGGTGACTGGCATTTGGACAGCGCGTCTTGGGAAGGTAAGCGTTACTCGTTTTTTCACAGGTTTAGCAAAAGGTTTTTTCTGTTGTAGCGTATTGAAAGTTTTATGACTCGAAATAGTGAGAAAATATAGAAAGAGGTGTGGTTTAATTACTTAAAAAGCCAAGTAAATTACTTAGCAGTTGAAGTTGATTGATTATTATCTATTGTATCCATTTTAATTTGGAAAGCTTTTAAATAATTGGCGTAATTCCCCATCCGTTTACAGGGTTGGATGTAAGTGAGTCAACATGAAAATATTAATTGTAGAAGATGACGATTTCAATGCGTACACACTTACTACAGTTTTGACTAACCAAAACTATGCGGTTGAAGTTGCTACTGATGGTAATGCTGCTTGGGATTTTATTCAGGCTTACGATTATGATTTAATTCTCCTAGATGTAGTTCTGCCCAAGCTGGATGGCATTAGTCTTTGCCGTAGAATCCGGTCTAATGGTCTGCAAATGCCGATATTGTTATTAACAGGGAGCGATAATAGTCATGACAAAGCAATTGGATTAGATGCAGGTGCAGATGACTATGTAGTTAAACCCTTTGATCAAGAGGAATTAGTTGCTCGTGTGAGAGCGCTGTTGCGTCGTGGAAGGATAAGCTTGCAACCTGTACTAGAGCAGGGAAAGTTGCGGTTAGATCCTACTAGCTGTGAAGCCATCTATGCCGATAATCTGCTACCACTTACCCCAAAAGAGTTTGCTCTATTAGAACTATTCTTGCGAAATAGTCGCCGAGTGTTTAGCTGCGACATGATTTTAGAGCATCTTTGGTCTTATGAAGATACCCCACAAGAAGAAGCTGTTCGCACTCATATCAAAGGGTTAAGACACAAACTCAAAGCTGTAGGAGCGCCCAGTAATTTGATTGAAACAGTTTATGGAATCGGCTATCGTCTGAAACCACTGGAAGAACAGCAGAACAACAAGGAAGAACTAGAGCAGACAAAATCCCTAGCCCCAACTCTCAAATCACAGCAGCAAGCACTAATGGCCGTTGCAGAAATTTGGCAACGATTTCAAGGGCGTGTAGAGGAACAGATGAGGATTTTAGAACAAGCGATCGCAACTTTAAATCAAAATAGTTTAAATCCTCAATTACTCTCCCTTGCAGCCAAAGAAGCCCATACCTTAGCAGGCTCTTTAGGAACTTTTGGATTGCCTCTCGGCTCACAATTAGCCCGCAATATCGAACTGCTGCTTAATTCTAGTCAAACCTTGAGTAAATCTGAGATCGGCAACCTCGAAAGTTGGGTAAATTTGTTGCGTCAGCAAATAGAGGGAAATGCAGATGTAATATCTGCATCACCAACCCAGCCAGTAGAAACAGTGACGCAACCTCATGCAGAAACCACAATATTGGTTGTCGATGACGATCCGCAAATTCAGGCATTGTTACAAAATTTACTTAGTCCTTGGGGATTCAAAGCGATCGCTCTTGAAGACCCCCGGCAATTCTGGGAAACTTTAGAAGTTGTTGCCCCAGATATGCTGATTTTAGATGTGGAATTACCTCACATAAATGGCATAGAACTTTGCTACTTAGTCCGCGATAATTTGCGCTGGGGTGATTTACCCATCTTATTCCTGACTGTCCATAGCGATGCTGAAATGGTCAATCAGGTATTTAGCGTTGGTGCTGATGACTTTGTAAGCAAGCCCATTGTCGGGCCAGAATTAGTAAACCGAATCGTCAATCGCTTAGAACGAATGAAATTACGTCAGCGCGTAACCCAGGCGCGTAGGGAAGCAGGAAAAGAAATTTCTTTCTCATCTCCCTCTGAGCAAGCTATCAATGAACTAGAGTTGAGAGTCGCAGAGCGCACCGCCGAATTAATTAAGGTAAATCAACAATTGCAATCGCAACTCGACGAACGTCACCGAACGCAGGAAGAATTACGCTTCTCTCAAGCCCGATTTGCCCGAATTTTAGATATTGCTGATGATGCAATTATTTCTATCAATGGGTTTCACAATATCACCTTGTTTAATCAAGGAGCAGAAAAGATTTTTGGCTACTCTGCTCAAGAAGTTATTGGTCAAGGTCTTGATTTACTATTACCGCAGCGCTTTTTTCAAGCACATCGCCAGCATGTAGTTGATTTTGGAAAATCTCCCAATATTGCCCGCCGCATGGGAGAACGGCGTGAAATCTATGGTTGTCGAAAAGATGGGACTGAGTTTCCGGCAGAGGCTTCTATATCTAAAATAGATATGGGTAGCGAGACATTTTATACAGTAATACTAAGAGATGTCACAGAGCGCAAGCAAATTGAACGCCTGAAAGATGAGTTTATCTCCGTTGTTAGTCATGAACTCCGCACACCTTTAACTTCGATTCATGGTTCTCTAGGAATGTTAGCCAGTGGTTTGCTAGCGGCAGATTCAGAGCAAGAAAAACGTCTGTTACAAATTGCCGCCGAGAGCAGCGAACGGCTAGTACGCTTAATCAACGACATCCTAGACATTGAGCGGATCGAGTCGGGTAAGGCGAAGATGGAACCAGAAATCTGCAACATCGTTGATTTGATTACTCAAGCAGTAAATGTCATGCAGCCTTTAGCTGACAAGGCTAGAGTCACGCTCTCCATTTCTGCTTTATCCTGTGAAGTATTGGCAGATTGCGATCGCATTGTCCAAACTTTGACTAATCTACTGAGTAACTCTATTAAATTTTCATCTGCTGGATCTACAGTTTGGTTAGGGGCGCAACAACAAGGTGATGAAGTTTTATTGACAGTCAAAGATACCGGACGCGGTATCCCATCTGACAAACTTGAGAGTATCTTTGAGCGCTTTCAACAAGTTGATTCTTCAGATTCACGCAACCATGATGGAACTGGTTTAGGTTTGGCAATTTGTAAGAGCATTATGCAACAGCATGGCGGACGTATTTGGGCTGAAAGTACATTGGGTGAAGGTAGTACTTTTTACGTCGCGCTGCCGTTGTTTGAGACTTTATCACACCCTGATTTAGAAGATTCCAATATTCCCGGAATTTCATAGCACATAAATAGATAACTAAGTCAAGGTAGAAAATTTTTGGACAAAAGGCGTATTAGACCAAATCCGGTAATATTTGAATGATTAAAAAACCGCAGAGACGCTGAGGACACAGAGAAAGAGGAATAATTCACAAAGGAATTTGAATAACAGGTGAGGGAATTACTTACAACCAACAAGAGGATAGTAGCGATGACAACAAAGCAAATTCTAGTGGTTGATAACGAGCAGTATATTCAAGAAGTTGCCAAGATTTGCTTGGAAACAGTTGCAGGCTGGAAAGTTGAAACAGCTAGTTCCGGTAAAGAAGGCATACTGAAAGCTGAGACTTACCAACCAGATGCAATTTTACTAGATGTAATGATGCCGGAGATGGATGGCATCGCTACCTTTGAAAAGTTACAAGAAAATCCATTAACCAAAGCGATTCCAGTAATTTTGTTAACTGCTAAAATTCAGGCAAGCGATCGCCGTCGCTACGTCCAGATGGGAATGATCAGTGCGATCGCTAAACCATTTAATCCTCTAGAATTAGCTGCTAATGTAGCAGTAGCTTTGGGCTGGAGTCTGGAAAAGTAAGCTAAATTTATTTATCGAGATTATTTTTTTACTTTTAGCCACTTTAAAACACCATCAACATCAGTAACCTGTTCGCCTGGCGGTGTGGCTGGACGATTTATCATGACAACCTTCACACCCAGTTCTCGCGCCGCCATAATTTTGGGTTTTGTCGCATCGCCACCGCTATTTTTACTCACGATGGTATCAATATTATGATGAATCAGGATTTGCCTTTCATTATTGAAGGTAAAAGGCCCGCGATCGCACAAAATCCTTCCTGGCGGTACTAAAGCATCATCAGTAGGGGGATCAATCATCCGCATCAGAAACCAAATTTTCTCGCAGTGGGCAAAAGCGGCGAGTTCTTGTCTGCCAACTGTCAAAAATACTCGCTGTGCCTGATTTTGTAGAGATGCGGCGGCAGCTTCAACACTATCGACTTCAATCCAGCGATCGCCACTTTCTTTTTCCCAAGGCGGACGTATTAACATTAAACGAGGTATTCCGACTTCAGTTGCAGCATCTGCCGCATTAAAGGAAATTTGACTAGCAAAAGGATGGGTTGCATCAATTAACAAGTCGATTTGCATTTGACGCAGATAGCTAGCCAATCCAGCCACACCACCGAAGCATCCAACCCGTAAATCGCCTAACGGAATTGAGGGTTCACGGGTGCGACCGGCTAGAGACGTGATTGCTTCTAACCCTTGAATAGTCGACAGTTTCGCAGCTAATTTTGCGGCATCTCCCGTACCACCCAAAATCAAAACGCGCATCATTAAGATAAAGGTGGAATTTTTGCTAAAATGCCCTTTTTCAAGGCTTCTGGACGCTCTGACCAAGGCAGTAAACCATCTGCTTTGACATAGTATTGACTAGCGCACTCTAGTACCGCAGATGCACTACCGTCAACGGCTAAATCACCAAATAAATATGTTAATTTGCCTTTAGCAGCAAAAGCAACTACACAAGAACGATTACAAGCACTCATGCATTCAACTTCTTTAATTGGAAATTCATCTCGTAAATCCCAATCTTGTGCAAGCTGCTGAAGTTGGTTTAAAAGTTTTTGACCACCGCTTTCACCTAAGCGTTTTCCCTCATGCCAAACGCTAGCGCAAGTTTTGCAAACAAATAAAGTATGGTCAGCAACACCCAAAGGATTCGTTGGGGAAATATTTACAGTAGTAGTCATCTGTACCTCGCAGATATGTGGAACTGGTAAATCTATTTCGGCGGGCATCCTGACTTACTCAATTTGAAATTTTAGATTACATCTCAAATTAGTTTACAGTTGCGGGACAGCGCCGGATTTGCACCGAACTTTCCCCGTTACCTCTGGTAGCTGCTCCCCACCAGAACCGAATAACCTTATCGATCATACACTAGGGTCATCTAAATAAAAGGATATTACCAAGAGTAAGGAGCAAATATCGTAACTTTGCCTAGCTCCACAAGTCAGATTACTGCGATATTGCATCATTCTTTAGAAGGCGAAATGAATTGCTTTTCTGAACCAAAATCCAGGCTTTGACTTTTAATCAATTGCGCTAAACCCGGTTTTTGCCACAGATACGAGGTGTCACATAATAAAGTTTGCTAGATTTAGGTTTTTTTCTTGCTCGATCCAAGAAGTATATGCTAACGTTAATATTCGTGTGGTTAAGGACGTATAGCTCAGTTGGTTAGAGCGCTACGTTGACATCGTAGAGGTCACTGGTTCGAATCCAGTTACGTCCATTTTAGATAATGTCCTTACCAGTACTGGCTACGATGTCAACGTAGCGCTCTAACCAACTTGTTTTCTCTCAGTTTTCTCTCAATCAATACTATTTTATCCTTAAAACAATGAAATAGGGGTAACTAGCTGATTTGAGAGAAGCTTATCATTTACCCATATTTTTATAACTTTTCGTTATCAATTGATAAAAATATTCTTGATTAGCTTATATATGCCTACCAGATTAGGGATTGAGCCATATTCGCCTATAGCACCTCTATTTTCAGTCCCATGTAGAATGCAAGCTTAAGTCTTATGTCGCTTGTTATAGCTAATTGTAGAGCTAGGTATTAAAGCTTAAATGCTATCAAAGCTAATCATTCAACAATAGAAACGTAAGAAACAATCATTCCCCAGTTTTATCGTTAGCAAGTACATAAATACTCATACTCACGCCATATTCGCCTGTACTCTCTCTGTCTTTAGTTTCATACCAATTAGCCAATTAAACCTCAAATTATCGATTACAGAGGCATATATTGGTGTTTTGCAGATAATCATGTCAAAGCATTGAAAGATTTTAGAAACATCCCTTTTTTGATGAAAAACTGTGGATAAGGTTTTTCAGTATATTTGCCCAAGCTATTTACTAAATAAATTATACATTATTGTACTGTACGTTAGAAATAATGTTTCTATTATTTAATTAGTAATATCCAATATGTATTCTTTAATACAGAAACTTCCAATTCTATTTTATACGAGTATCATAATATCAACTGTACCAATAAATAATGTTACTGCTCAAAGTTCAAATTGCTTAAACTATTGGATTAATTTCAAAACTGGACAAGAAGAGTGTATAAAATTTTCAAGTAATGGTGTTGTTCAATTAGATAATCCTGTTCCAGAAGCTACTACAAATACATCAAGTGATTTAGCAGGATACACTTTGATAACCGTGACTGACAACGGAGACAAAATATACAGTCGTAACAAAGCTTTTAAACGTTATAAAGATACAGGTTATGGATTTACTGGTGCAAGAATAAGAGTTTTAACATTATATAAAAAACCAAAAAGTAGTGCTGCTAATAAGAAAGAAGATTACTATCATGTAAATTGTAATTCGCTTGTGATGAGTTTAGAAAGCACTTTTGATTTCGATAGTTCTAATAATATAGTTAGTGGTACTACTTTCGGTATGGCAACTGCTACTCGTTATCAATCAACAGCACCATTTCCTAAAATAGTAGTACAACCAGAAACTTTAGGATATGAAATACATCAGTTTGCTTGTCGTGCTAATGTTACAAAATAAATAAATTGAGATTCCTTATTCATTTTAATGGTAGCGGTATAAAACAACTAGAGAATTACGTTATTGCCTCAAGTAACATTACTTAAGGTTAGTTAAGTTATAGAAAACAAAAGTTAAAATAATTAATCATATTGAGCCGCAAGTATACTAAGCCAAATCAAATATAGTTTATTAAGACGAATATCATATATACAATATACACATTAATCTATACATTAATAACTGCAATAACCTATTTATATTATTGTAGTTAACCTAATATAACTATCATAATTAACTTCCCACCTTAAGATATAAGATAGTTAGAGATAGAAACAATAATAGACCACAAGTTGACTAAATTAACTATCAAATTTAATAGACGCTATCCATTCATCTGATTTCAAATAATCGATAGGTAGTTGTAAGTCAGGATACATGATTTAACATCGATTGAGGTTACTAAAAATCATAAGTTTAGTTACTTGTGATGTAAGTAAAGTTACCAATTTGTGTTAAACATATTTTTACGAACGTTACATGGTCTGTTTTTATCATCATAGCTAGATCGTTTAGCTTTTGCTAAAATCTTTTTACGATTAATTTGGAATGTATTATCAATCTCTCTCTTATCAATTAATAACGTTTCATTTTTAGATGCTTTTAATTGTTCCTTGGCAGCAGTAAATAAGCTGTGTAATAGCATTCCATCTATTAGAGGTATACCTGAGTTAGTTGCTTTATCAGCCGCATTAATCATACATTGCATAACAGTGTTAAATTCGATTGGTTCGTGTTTAAAACCTAACCTTATGTGGCAATATTCTAACAACTCGTAAAGTAGTAGTACGCTACAGTCATACGCATAATTAATGCGTACTTTACCTTTACTATCTTCATAGGTTTTTAGTAACTTGACTTTCCCATCTGATAACAATGATCGAAATAGACTAGCAAGCTCATCACGTCTTGTAATGTTTGTGTATTCTTCTAAGTATCCACCTTTAGGGAATAACAAGTTGGAATAGGTTTCAACTGTTAATGTTAAATCATAACCAAATGAGTAGACTATAGCAGGATGCCAGATTTCTATTTCAGCTTTTACATAATTACCTGAAGCATTTTTGATACGTGAGTCAACTTTGATAAACTCATTGACCATAAAACTAAACTGAATAGCTGTATTTTCATCAGTATTGATTTCAGTTACCACTTTGCAACTAATAATAACCTTCTTTACACCACCTCTACTACCATATTGAATAGCTGAGAAAATATGATTTAAATCTAGTGGTGATTTGAGTTTATCGCGCTCAACGCTAGATAATTGAGAAGCATTAATAGTTAATGAGTTAATGTTTTTAGTTGATTTACCCTTAGTACCATCCTGAATAGCTACCAAGAATATTTGTAGTGGTGATGGAGATTTGATTTTTACTATTTCAGGTTCAAATAATTGAGAAAGATTAATAATTGATGATTTAATATTTTTATTATCTAATGCTTTTATCCAAGGATTAAGCATAATTATTTTGATAGCACGATGACAAATTGAATCGATATTATTTTTTGTAAGGTTTTGTTTATCTAATTGGTATATACAGTAATATATTATGTATTTCAGCAATCTATAACTAGATTTAACGCACAAATAATCTATTGCCTCTAAAGCTATTTGCTGTTGAAGTAAGGGTTGATCATCTTTGAGATAAACGCAGTACACCTCCATTTTTTTCTGATGAGTTAGAAAGTATTCTATACAATCATTGGCAATATTATTAATTGCTTGATTATTGTCACGTTTAATTGAATAAATCCAGTTATTAAATTTAACATCATCAACAATTTTTTCTTGCCCAACATAAATCATACTTAAAAAATGCTGTTGGAATATCTCTAATCTTTGTCCCCTATTTTCAATAAAACTATTTATTTGTGCATTCTTACTATAAATTGATGCTCTCAGTTCACATTCTTCTACTTGTTTAGGATCTGTACCTGGAAAGTGAGCAAAATGAGGTTTTCTAGTACCACCTTTTTTTAAACGTACAGGTTCACCGCAAACAGAACAACGTAACTTTAAATCGTCATAAGAAGAAAAATTACATTTATTTGCATGAACTATTTCACCACCTAAAGCCATTGCTTTTGCAATATCCATATTCAATTGATACTCGTACTACTCTCATTATTATGAGAATAACTGTTAATACTTAGGACATACCTGAGTAAAGTTACTTATTATACTTGTATCTGCTAACATATTTCTTTTTTGTGCTTATAACTTATGTAACTAACTTTTATTAAATTATTTAGTAAATGTGGATCAATAAAAAGTCAGTAAAATATTAAAGAAAAAGGGTATTAGCTAGAGTTTATGTGGAACCTTGACTAAAACCATTAGCCTGACTGAGTTTGTAGGTTCCACGGTATTATTGTGTGTAGGTATAAGATAGTTAGAGATAAAAACAATAATGGAATGGTGGAGATTGCAGAGGACATAACTATAAACACTGAATTGAGTAAATAAATAACTATCAGATTAATTGAATGGTGGATTATTTACTATTTAACTTCTCTTTCAATGTAGGTATTTTTTCTTCAAATTCAGGACAATAATATTTCACACCTATTTCTTGAATTTGTTCTCTCACTAAAGTTATATCTACAGATTCGTCTATTGTTATTTTCTTTTCTTGAATTTTATTAAGTAATGGTTCTGATTGTTTATCATGTATTTGTTGTTTTGTAATTCCACTTTTAAGCTCGTTACAATAGTTTTTACCTTCCTCAATTCTTGATTCTTTGTTGGGGTAAAACTCAGCAAGTATTGATCTTTGTCTCAGTGTCATCACTTCGTAAGAATCATCTATAGATTTTTGAAAATCATCGACTTTAGGACTACAAGATACTAACAATAGAGACAGTAAGAAAAATATTCTAAACATAAATACTCCTGAGAAACAAGACTAATCTAAGCCTGAAATTTGTTTCTTGCAGTAGTATTATTACTTGATAATTAGTTATAAATTATACTATTATTGTTTATGATTTTATGTAGAATCAAACACTACACTGTGCAGGGTTAAGTGTAGTGCTGTAATCCTTATACTGACTGGGTTATGTATAGTGTGTAGGATTATTAATACTTTTAAGCTCACATACCATAGTAAATTATGGATTGTGGTTTAGGTTATTGTTCCCTTATTTCATTTCAAAGTCAGAGCATTACCCTAATATATTTAGAAATAATGCTCTAACCCTACACAAACTACACAACCCTTATCCTGACTGGGTTATGATGCTACACCTCACTCTTCACCATGTAGCTTTGACTCTACACTAACTGCTAATGGTGAAAGAATATGGTCATCTTTATCGAGTTGACGTAATCTCAAGCCATGAATAGAAAAACCTTTGCTAGTACGTAGTTTCTTAACATCTTTCCACCCCATAGTAGAGTTACAAAAATCTAGTAGATTAGGGCTAAAATTACGCAAACTGGGAGCATAACAACTACCAGACTTACGACACCATTGTGTATAGCTACCAAATAGAGTATTGATGTCTGCTTTATCATTCCCTACTGCACATTTACTATTGCCATCTCGAATAACACACTCATCAATCCAACCTGCAATAGGATTACTATTTATGTGATGTTCTAAATTATGTTTAGCTAGTTCTGGGTTATCTATTCCACACCTTAATACTTGAGTAATTCTTTCATCAGGAATATTCAATAAATATTGAGTTAATGCGTTCAACTCAGGTTGAAACTCTTCTTCTAAATTTCTACGTTTATTTTTATCTATAGTGTTTGTGAATGGAACTAAAATCTGTCTCCTTGTCAACCAAGATGAGTTAAGAGTATCAAACACAGGATCATTTGATGCCATAATGACCATACCATCAAATTTGAATTGAAACCCTTGTTTACCTTTCTCTTCCGCAAAAATGAAGTCTTGTCCGGTAACAGACTTGAATTTTTGCAAATCTCCACGATATTTATCTTGGTCTGGAAATACTACCAGTCGTTTTTTGAAAGCATTTGCTGCTGCAAATCGCTGCTTACATAAATCTCCAAGAGTAATTGTACATACGTTGCTATCACCTATAAGCGATTGTGCAAGTCCAACAAATGTACTTTTACCTGTACCACCAGAACCAATTAAATGTAAGAATTGTTGGAGGTCAGCACGACCTTTGAGAATAGCAGCTAAGTAACATAGTAATATTTCTTTGATTGAATCATTATTGTTCGTGACTTCATCTAACCACTGATTAATCAGGGTAAATTTATGACTGGAGTTATCAAAATCACGCGGTAAACACCAAGTAAAGCGATATTCTCGTGAATGATTGAGAATAGTTCCTGTAGCTATCTCTAGTACGCAGTTTTGAAATGGTAGTAGTTTGGTAGGAGATTTTTCTTCCCATCCTATTTCTATCAATTCAAGTCTAAGTTTACCAATAATGCTAGTTATATAATTAACAGAGCCATAACCAGCTATTTCTTGATTTTTGAGTTCTGTATTGATTAATCCTTCAATATAATAGTCATTTACCTTACTCCAAATACCAGACTGTTCTAGCTCATAAATCATCCAACAATTAGCTTCACTATTAAATATCCATTTACCTCTATTTTTTTCAGCTATCTGTGTACCTATAATATCGGCTTTTGGAATCGTACCTTGTGTATTTCTAGATGTATTGGTAGTTTCCTCATTAACTTTTACTAAATTTTTGGTTTCATATTTTGTGGGGAGGAACAGCAAATTATCAGAATATTCTTCTTGAATTAAATCAATTTCTTGTTGGCTCTGATTATCGTAAAAAGTGTTACAATAGTCGGTATTCATAGTTAAATAATTATTGCTTTTTAGATGGTTGTTTTATATATAATCCTAGATGCCAGTACTTAATTAAGTGCTGGTATTTCTTTAGTTATTTTGTCAACATATTCTCTAACTAACTTCCTTATTAAGCTTGTAATTGTTAGCTTATGGAGTTTTGCTGTATTGACTAACTGCTCATAATCTTTATTACTTAATCGAGTACTAATTATATTGTTTAGAGCTTTATCTGTGATTTTTGGCATTGTTATTATAGTTCAAATTAATTTGAATGGACACGACCTAAACAGGCTTCCTTAGAATGCGTGGTTAGGTACTATTCGGTTTTCAAGGTTCGGTGAGGTTTTTATCCTCATGCTCATATCGTAAACGAAAAACATCTGTTTGTGTTTAGTTTTTGAAAAATAATTTATTAGATTTTTATCATTTTATATAATATCCTTTGATATTTAACTTATCTAAGATTATGTCAGTATTGCTTGATGATTTTTAGCGTGATTGAGGTAGTTATTTTAGTAGCATTAGCCATGCTTTTCTTACTCTATACAACTTATTATCTATAGCAATAAATAAGATACATGAATTAGCCTATTTTATTTATCTAGTTTTTTCTTAATGTAACTAAAATCATTTATGCAATTACATTAAGTATTTGTAGACCTTTTACTTAAAGTAGAAATAAATATATTAGTTAAGGTAACTGTATATATAATCATAGTCAGCTTAAGTTTATTCAAGATAATTATATGAAGTATTACTTAAGATACCTATCATATCTATTGCTGATTAAACTACTGCAAATAAGGTGAATGCAATTAGCTGTTAAACTTAGTTGTCCTAAAGTAACTTGTTTATAGTAATTTAGTTAATGTTTAGAGTGCCGTTAGATGAAATAACTGTTAGATGTTACATGAGGTAAGAAAAAAGGATAGTATTGTGTGTTTACTATCCCTTGCTACTGTATGTATTGTAAGTGGTGTTAAAACTCAGGTACTTAAACGTGTATTATTGAGCTTACATATTCTTTGTTATCTCATTTTCAGAAACATTGTAGATAGCAGCTAGTAACTTAATTGATTTCTCATCAGTACATCCTAGCTGTTGAGCGATCGCAACTGCTGACTGTAATGGAATAGCTTGGTTAGTAGACTGTGTTAGTAGATCGAGTGTTGTCTTAGTTGTTTGACGTTTTTTGTACACTGTGTCATTCATAGTAGGTGAGTGACCAAGAGACATAGCTCTTTTTTCTAACGGTATCCCTGCCATCATACCGTTAAGGTTAGCTAAGTGACGTAAAGCATGAGTTTGGGTAAATCCTATTTGCTGTGCCCATTTAACTAATCTTGTATGAGCTTCTTTAGCGTGCTTTTTAGCTATGGTTTCAGGATTATTACTTTCAGGGTTAATGTTTGGTAATTTTCCAGACTTAATCTCTAACTTCTCAATCAAATCAGGATAGGTAGGTGGAATTAACGGAACAGCTAATCGATAACCTGTCTTAGTAGTAGTACCTAAATTTGTTTCATCACCTATAACTGCTACCATATTTCGGTTACTTGGGGCATTTAATGCTGGTATGGTTACTCCATCTTTGGTTTTGAATGGTATATTAATGTTTTGAACCGCGAATACTTCGTTAACTCTCAATCCATATACAACTTGCATTGAAAATACAAATAACCATGAATTCCTAGATTCAAAATTCTAGCGTTTGTCCTTGAAGGGAATATCTAAAACCGACTCTCTAAATTTTAGATAGTCATCAAGTGAAACACTTTGTAAATTTTCTTTGAATTTAGTTTGAGTTACATTTATCTTGCTCAACTCATCCCGTAGATTGTCATTACCTATAACCTCACATAGTTTTTTCATAGCACAAATGCAAAGCTTATAACTCTTAGCACCACGTTCTTTACTGCTAATGACTGCCATCATATCAGTCAAATTTACTGAGTTTTCTGTTGGTAGGAACTTGTAGAAACAATAGTAAACTCCATACCAACAGGATTGTTGACTAGGGTTGTTTTTGTCTCGCTGTTGACGTTTCTTGGTATAGCTATTCCAGTAATTATCTTCTACTAGCTTGATAGCTTCATTGAATGTAATCAAGTCATTCTTGACTATGTTCTTCTCAAGGATAGTTTCCTCATACCAAGTTAAGAACTCTGTTTCACTGGTGAATTTTCCTAAAGCTTCACTGACTAATTGTGCTTTCTCTAATGCCTTTATTATGCCTATCTCAGTAAAATCACAATTACAAGCCTTAGCAGTGCGTTTATCACCAATTTTGAATTGAAGTAGTATATATGTACCAGATGTTTTTACTTCTCGTTTGAGTCCTACACCTTTGGGTGTTTGCTTCTGAATTTCTTTGAAAAGTGCTAATAAGCGTTCATACCCGATTAAATGTGATTCAATATTTGTTGCTGTAAAAGTTTCTCTCATTCTTCTCTCAATTCTGTTTTTCAGATAACGGTTTTTGAGAGAAAACCACGATATAGCAAGTATTTTAGGTGTTAATTACGTCTGGACACTGGTTCGAATCCAGTTACGTCCATTTTTTTGAAACGTCCACCATGAATTAACACTTTGTAAACCTGTATACTCACTTGAGTCTATAGGTTACTGAAGACTTGGCTTAGTCTTTAAGAACCTCACACATCTTAGGTGTGGAAGCATCAAAGTAGCTACTGCCACTATATCATCTAGAGGCTGTAGCGATCGCACCAAAGGTGTAAGAATGCTTGTGCGATCGCCATTGATAGGATCTAAATTTAAGTAAGTAGAGTTTTGGAGTTGATCATGCTTAAGCAACTCATCTTAGAAAACTGGAAAAGCTTCCGTTATGCAGAGCTTCCACTTGACCCATTGACTGTTTTGATTGGTACAAATGCAAGTGGAAAATCTAACGTAGTTGAAGCTTTAGAATTTTTACAAAGAATTGCTAGAGGTGAGAATATTGAAGCAGCTTTAGCTGGAGATAAAACACTTCCATCTATTCGCGGTGGTGTGGAATGGGCTGCAAAAAATGGTGAAAATGAGTTTACATTAAAGATGCTAGTTGCAGATCGAGATAGTAAAACAGATTATCTTTACAGAATCACATTACAAACAAGACCAACTATTCATAGTTTAACAGAGAGAATAACCATCTATCAGGATGATCATGAATATTTTCCCATAGAATTTGGATTATCCGGTGAGAATTTTTCTGCAAGAAGTTCTTTGCTTAATCGTAGTGACTTCTCTGGATTACCCTTATATTTTATTGAATCTAATTTTCTTTCAGAACCATCAAAAAAAGAAGTATATCAGTCAAATTATTTTAAAAAGAATAGCATAAATATAATTAATAATATAATTTTACCAACAATCAAAAATATTTTAGTTTTAAATTTAGTGCCTTACAAAATGCGCGATTATTCACGTCTTTCTGAAAATTTAGAAAGTGATGGTTCAAATATTGCTGGTGTACTGGCAGCATTGGATGGTGAACAAAAAGCCCAAGTCGAATCAACTCTATCAGCATACATGAAGCATTTTCCAGAAGGCGATATTAAAAGAGTATTTGCAGAACCAGTTGGTAGACTTAAAACTGATGCAATGCTCTACTGCGAAGAAGAATGGAAACCTGGAGAGATGACACTAATAGATGCTAGAACTATGTCAGATGGAACTCTCCGCTTTATAGCAATTCTCACAGCATTACTTACTCGACCAGAAGGTAGTCAACTGGTAATTGAAGAAATAGATAACGGGCTTCATCCATCGCGTGCAGAATTGCTTGTAAGAATATTGCGAGAAATTGGTCAGAAAAGAAAAATTGATATTTTACTTACTACCCATAACCCAGCTTTACTTGATGCTTTAGGCCCAGAGATAGTTCCTTTTGTGGTTGTCGCACACCGCGATTCTGAAACTGGAGAAAGCAAGCTTACACTTTTAGAAGATATTGATAATTTCTCTAAGTTATTTGCATCATATTCTTTGGGTGATATGACAACTAAGGGGGCAATTGAAAGAAGCCTTTCTCATCATGAATAGTTACTAATATGAGAAAGGTGCTACTCATCGATACATCGCTTTTATGTGTTTGGCTACAAGTTCCAGGTAGAGAAACTGCTGGTAATAATGAATGGGATTATCAGCGTGTAAATCAAAAAATTGAGGCGGAAATTGCCAAATCAACAACACTGGTACTTCCTTTAGCTGCTGTTATAGAAACAGGTAATCACATTGCACAGGCTAAAACAGCAAATTCAGAAAGTAAACGTATAGCAGCTCAAAAATTTGCTGAAATCATAACTTATGCAGCTGATGAAACCACACCTTGGGCTAAGTTCCGTGAGCAAATTGTCCTTTGGGAAGAAGAACAGTTGAAAGAGTTAGCTGCTAAATTCCCCAATCAAGCTGTAGAAAAGACTTCTATGGGTGATGCTAGTATTGTCATCTTGGGTTGGCACTATCACCAAAAGGGTTTTCATGTAGAATTTTTAACCGATGATGATAAGCTAAAATCCCAAGAACCACCGCCACCACAGCCACCTACACGGCGAAGCAGTCGAACAAAAAGGTAAAATATCCTTGAGCGATCGCCATTCATCTCTAACATCACGTTATTATTAAATATTATGGAATTGCCTGCATAGTTACTAGCATTTATAACATTAATAAAATATAGATAATTAACTAAATAGGAAAATTGAATGGAAGGTAAAAGATTTATCCGTACTCTGCGATTAGAAAACTTTCTTTCCTATGGAAGTGAAGGTGAAGAAATTGAACTGCAACCGCTCAATGTCTTAATTGGTGCTAACACTTCAGGTAAATCGAATTTAATTGAAGCAATTGGAATTCTAAAAGCAACACCGACAGACTTACCCGCCCCATTTCGGCAAGGGGGAGGCATTAGCGAATTTTTGTGGAAGGGTGGACAGGAAAATCCAGTAGCCAAAATAGAGGCTACTTTAAATTATCCTCAAAGATCCCAAAATTTACGTTATTATGTGAACCTGACTTCAATTGTTCAAAGACTAGAGTTAGTGGATGAAGCTGTAGAAAATGAACAAAAATATACAGGTGAAGTAGATGTCTATTTTTACTATCGTTACCAAAGTGGTCGTCCAGTTTTAAATATTAACAAAATAGAGAGTAATGGAGAACCATTAAAACGCTCTCTTCGCCGAGAAGATTTGATTCCCGATCAGTCTGTTTTATCTCAAAGAAAAGATCCAGATTTGTATCCAGAACTCTCTTATCTCAGCACAGAATTTTCCAATATTGCTTTATATCGTCACTGGCAAATGGGGCGATATTCAGAACCAAGAAATGCTCAAAAAACTGACTTACCGCAACATCCTTTACTAGAAGATGGGAGTAATCTAGGTTTATTTTTAAATGATTTACAATACAAAATAGGTAGAAGAAAACTTATTGAGAAGCTGAAAAAATTTTATGAGACAGTAGAGGATCTGGATGTAAGAATATATGGTGGTACAGTACAGATATTTATTCGTGAAGAAGGACTTATTCAACCAATTTCTGCAAATCGTTTATCTGATGGTACACTCCGTTATTTATTTTTAATGGCTTTACTACTTGACCCAACTCCACCACCACTTATTTGTCTTGAAGAACCAGAGATTGGTTTACATCCAGATATTCTATCTACAATTGCAGAAATGTTAATAGAAGCATCAGGGCGAACTCAAATCATAGTTACTACCCATTCTGATGCTTTAGTTTCTGCTTTAAGTGAATATCCTGAATCAGTCCTGGTGTGTGAACGTGATGAAAAAGGCTCTCATCTCCGCCGCCTTGAACCTGATAAACTAAAAAATTGGTTAGAAAATTATACTCTTGGCGACCTCTGGCGGATGGGTGAAATTGGGGGAAATCGATGGTAACAGAGGTGAGAATTTATATAGAAGGTGGTGGAGATGGAAAAAATACGAAAGCTGTAATTAGGCAAGGATTTAGCCAATTTTTCAAACCACTTGTAGAAATAGCTAAAAATAAAAAAATTAAATGGAATATTACTATATGTGGTTCTCGTAATAACGCTTTTCGTGATTTTAGGAATGCTTTAAAAGATCATCCAGAAGCCTTTAATGTCTTGGTTGTTGATGCAGAAGCATCTGTTACCTTACAGTCACCTTGGAAACATCTGAAGCTTAGGGATAATTGGGATGAACCACCAGATATTGATGATAGCCATTGCCATTTAATGGTACAAGCAATGGAAGCTTGGTTCATTAGTGATATAGCAACGCTGAAAACATTTTACGGACAGGGATTTAAAGAAAATGCTATTTCCAAGAATACTAATGTGGAGACTATCGACAAGGATAGTTTAGAACCAAGCTTAAAAGCTGCAACTCGTAGCACTACAAAGGGTGAGTACCACAAAATCAAACACGCCTCGAAGCTTTTAGAATTGTTGGACGTGAGTAAAGTACGTCAAGCTTCGCCATACTGTGATCGCCTTTTTACCACACTAACAGCAATAATGGGTGCATCAGCAAGCTAATATAACAAAGGGTAAAATATCCTTGAGCGATCGCAATTCACCCCTAACATCAAGCTATCATCGAATATTGTGGAATTTCCACGTGTAACTCAATAGCATCTATGACTGCTTCTCACTCTGAAACTCCATCTACCAAACCCGACGCAAGTACTTTTATTTCTGACCATCAACAGGTCGACCGCAGTAAGCTAAGTCAAATGTACTTGCACTATGTCGAGACGAAGGATAAATATCCTCACGCGGTGTTGCTGTATCGGGTGGGTGATTTCTTTGAATGTTATTTTCAAGATGCTGTCAAACTAGCGCAAGAATTAGAATTAGTCCTTACTAGCAAGCAAGCTGGGGAACAGGGACGAGTGGCAATGTCTGGTGTTCCGCATCACGCTTGGGAACGCTACGCAACGATGCTAGTGGAAAAAGGCTATGCGGTGGTAATTTGCGACCAAGTGGAAGATGCTTCAGAAGCTGCTGGTAGATTGGTGCGGCGAGAAGTAACGCGCATTCTTACCCCCGGCACTTTGCTAGAAGAGGGAATGCTCAAATCAAGTCGCAATAATTACCTGGCAGCAGTGGTAATTGCCGCAAATCATTGGGGTTTAGCTTATGCAGACATCTCGACAGGGGAATTTCTCACAACTCAAGATAGTGATTTAGAACATTTGACGCAGGAATTAATGCGCTTACAACCTTCAGAGGTGTTAGTTCCGACAAATGCGCCCGATTTGGGTAGCTTGCTGCGTCCCGGAGAAACTTCGCCCCATCTACCGGAGTGTTTACCACCATCATTTTGCTATAGTTTGCGATCGCAAGTACCATTTTCTCAAGGTGAAGCTAGACCTAGATTATTGCAGAAATTTAAGGTGCGATCGCTCGAAGGACTCGGTTGTGATGATCTTCCCCTCGCTGTTCGTGCGGCTGGCGGTCTTTTAGAATATCTGGAAGATACCCAAAAAGAAAACTCAGTTCCCCTACAAAGACTCCGCACCTATACTGTCACTGACTACTTAATTGTTGATAGTCAAACCCGCCGTAACCTGGAAATTACCCAAACCGTCCGCGATGGGACTTTTCACGGTTCCCTACTCTGGTCATTAGATAGAACTAGTACAGCGATGGGTGGACGGGCTTTGCGGCGATGGTTATTGCAACCACTACTTGATATTAAAGGCATTCGGGCACGTCTTGATACCATTCAAGAATTGATGGAAAATACGCCTCTGCGTCAAGATTTGCGGCAGTTGCTACGCCAAATTTATGACCTAGAACGTTTAACAGGAAGGGCGGGTTCTGGTACAGCTAATGCTAGAGATTTAGTAGCTTTGGCAGATTCCCTCTCACGTTTACCTGAATTATCCCATTTAGTAACTGAAGCGCGTTCTCCATTTCTCAAAGCTTTACAAAAAGTCCCAACTGTATTGGAAGAATTAGCAGAAAAGTTACACGCCCATCTTGTGGAGTCGCCACCCATACTAATCAAAGAAGGTGGATTGATTCGCCCTAGTGTAAATCCTTTGTTGGATGAGAGGAAAGCAACTGTAGAAGCAGACCAGCAATGGATTGCCAACTTAGAAGTTGATGAAAGGGCTAAAACCGGAATTTCGACACTGAAAGTAGGATTTAATAAAACTTTTGGTTATTACATTAGTATTTCTCGCACCAAAGCTGACCAAGTACCCGCTAATTACATCCGCAAGCAAACTCTGACCAATGAGGAACGTTACATCACCCCAGATTTGAAGGAACGAGAAGCCCGAATTCTCACAGCGCGGGATGATTTAAATCAGTTGGAGTATGAGATTTTTACGGCGTTGCGAGAAGAGGTAGCACAAGAGGCGGAAGTAATTCGTAATCTATCTCGCGCAGTGGCGGCGGCGGATGTATTGTGTGGTTTAGCTGAGTTGGCGGTGCATCAAGGTTACTGTCGTCCAGAAATGTTGTCTGGAAGGGAAATAAATATTGTTGATGGCCGTCATCCAGTGGTGGAACAATCTTTACCTGCGGGGTTCTTTGTGCCGAATTCGACGCAATTGGGTCAAGAGTCATTAACAAATGACCAAGGACAAATGACAAATGACAATCCCGATTTAATTATTCTCACCGGGCCAAACGCCAGTGGTAAAAGCTGTTATTTGCGTCAGGTGGGATTGATTCAGTTAATGGCGCAGATTGGTAGTTTTGTACCAGCTAGGTTTGCCAGATTGGGAATATGCGATCGCATTTTCACCCGTGTAGGGGCAGTAGATGATCTTGCAACTGGTCAATCTACCTTCATGGTGGAAATGAATGAAACGGCAAATATTCTCAACCATGCCACATCTAGGTCACTGGTTTTATTAGATGAAATTGGTCGAGGAACGGCGACATTTGATGGTCTTTCCATCGCTTGGGCGGTGGCAGAATATATCGCAGTGGATATTCGGGCGCGAACGATTTTTGCTACTCATTACCATGAATTAAATGAGCTAGCTAGCATTATACCAAATGTGGCTAATTATCAAGTAACGGTGAAAGAATTACCCGACCAAATTATCTTTTTGCACCAAGTCCAACCGGGAGGTGCTGATAAGTCTTACGGCATTGAAGCGGGAAGATTGGCGGGTTTACCAGCAGTGGTAATTCAACGAGCTAAACAAGTAATGGGACAAATTGAGAAGCATAGTAAGATTGCGATGGGGCTGCAAAATCTGGATTGTTGAAGAAGGCAGAGGGCAGTCCCAATGATATTTTTTCATTGGGACTGCCCTCTGCCTTTCTTGATAAACTTAAAACCCATCCTGAATCTATCTCATATCGTGTCCGGTTAAAGACTTATCATTAAGACCGCAGGGGGGCAGGGGGCGGGGAGCAGGGGGAAAGAGGGTTTCCCGCTTTTTGCACAGATGTGAGAATTATAACTAATTAGCCGGACATGATATTCACTGAGGTAGCGTTTGACCAACGCACTGCTATCGCTATATTGTTTCTCCTACACTTTCTCCTTTGCTGTTGGCACAATGCCAAACTTATTTAAACCTGTATCGATTTCTTTAAGTAGTTTAAAATCCACCTCTGGTAAGGGATAGCTGCTACTGTTGAACAAACCCCCACTAACAGCAGACTGCTTTTCCAAAAAAGAGAAAGCTTGACGAAACTGATGTGCTTGGGCTTTAATCGGTGAATCAAAGTGACAGGGAATTATCCACTGAAAATCCCAACTTGCAACTTTATCAGCCCAATCGATGGTTTCTTTCGGTGCGCGGTTGAGAATCAGCGTCTGTAAAATTGGGGCGACGAACAAACGCCCATTACCTCGCAGAGCATCAAACGATCGCTGCCAATTTTCTTCCCATTTAAAAGGGTACAATCCAAAATACGCTTTCCTTGAGCGTTCTGGAGCTTTCAAGGCATCTTGCAAAACCTGACTCCATTGGCGGATATTTAGTGCGTTTGGTTGAAAGTACAAAGCAAACAATGAGATACGCTGCCAACCCTTACGGCGATTTGCCTGAATATCTGCAACAATATCAGAAGCCTTATCCTTGGCATGGAATAGTAAGGGATATGGATCTAAAAGTGCGATCGCAGGTGGATCTTCTGGGATAGAAAGTACAGAGTCTGTTACTAAAAGAGTATGCGATCGCTTATGGAAAAAAGCAACTTCCGCAAACCGACCAGGGCCAAGCTCGATGGGGCCGAGCATTGCATAATCAAACTCGTCAGCAAAGGGTGTTTTGCTACTATTTTCAGGAAGTACCTGAGTGCGTTTCGGAGGTAAACCAAGCCAGCTAAGGGGAAGATTTAGCGGAAAACTCCACTGATGGGGAGCCACAAACACCTGTGCAGTCGGGAAGTATCTGGCAAAAGGGCCGACGAATACTTTATGTTCTATGCCGGAGATAGTCGGCAGGATGATGTACTTAACATTACCGTGTTCCGCCACCAACTCATTCACAAGCCGGATACACTCTGGGGTTGGTGCAACAGGCGCATAGATGAGAAGACCCCCGGCTTCGAGCTTAACAACAGTCATGCGAATCGGTACAACAACGTAGAAAATGCCCTGAATCTGGTCAAAATTCCAAATTGTGTCCTTGACCACTTCTTTACGGATTGTCTGCCGCCTGCCATAAGGGTAGAGTGGCACAACAGGCCATAGTCCCCATGAAAAGTCTTTTAGATTTATCTGTTGTGCATTGACTATGCGTTCATCATCAGCCACTCTGCAACTTCCCCCAAATTCCCTGCTCAAATTGTTTTTATTTACTATCCCTAAAGTTGGAGTTTAGCAAATTGTTGAGATAATAATACTAATTCGTAATTCATAATTCGTAATTTGTAATATATTTTATTGAGGTTATTAACGATAAAAATCATGAGCAAATATAGAATTTTAAAACCTGAGCAAAGTTACACTTTTAGTCAATACTTTTTGTTACCTAACCCAACAATAGATGTAGTAGCTGAGTTTGAGTATAGTTATGAGCGCACAGAGCTAAAATTACCAAGATACTTGGCTGAAGTTAGCTATTTAGAATTTTTACAAAATTACTTACAGCGCAATATAAAGCTTTTTAACCCAACGGCTGAGATATCAATCAGAGAATTTATGATTGCTCCCATCCTTGCTGAAATCTGCGATCAGACAAAAGCTCAACTATATAGTGAGTATCCACTTAATGTAGATGAAAAGCTCAAAGGAACTTTAGATTATTACTTACATAAATCTAATTCCCTATTGGTGATTGAAGCAAAACAATCAGATATCAGAAGAGGGTTTACCCAGCTAGCAGTAGAATTAATAGCTCTGGATCAGTCTCTAGATGAGCAATGTTCAATTTTATTTGGCGCAGTTACAAATGGAGATGACTGGAAATTTGGTACACTCAATAGACAACAAAAGCTAATTACAGAAGATATTAAACTCTATCGTGTTCCTGAAGGTTTAGAAGATTTGATACGAGTGTTAGTAGGCATCCTTTCATCTGAGGCTTGACGAAAGTTGAAAAAGAGGCAAGGGGGACGCTCTAACGCAAAAAGTTTTTTTGATAAGAGTACTGCAAGTAAAAAAAATGCTCAGTTGTCATTGCGAGCAAAGCGAAGCAATCGCAAGGGCTGGGATTGCTTCGCTTCGCTCGCAATGACGGGTTTTGGATCATTTATTTTTTGGCACATTTTAAGTGATTAGGCAGATATTATATGACTCATTACATTTTAAAAGCTACCAAAGAAACCGTGCATTTAGGTGGTTTTTCCCATCTAATAAAACCAGCACTCACTATTGATTCTGGTGATACGGTTGATGTGGAAACTTATACTGGTTACTACGTTTATGACAAAGCACCACCTGAATTTGTCACACCAGAATTTCTCGACATCTGCGAAAATCTTTTACCAGAACGCAAAATTGCTGGGGGGCCGCATTTACTCACAGGGCCGATTTATGTGCGCGATGCCGAACCAGGGGATGTTTTAGAAGTACAATTAGATGCGATCGCACCTAGTTTACCTGTCGGCTTTAATGCCATTCGTACAGGTTGGGGAGCTTTACCACACCAGTTTTCTCAACCTGCGTTAAGATTCATTCCTCTCAATTTAGCAAACAATATTGCGGAATTTCCGGCGGGTGCTGGCATAAAAATTCCCCTCAAACCGTTTTTTGGAATTCTTGGTGTCGCTACCCCAGAAACCTCTCGAACTTCTGTCCCACCAGGTTCTTACGGCGGTAATATCGACAACCGAGAATTACAAGCTGGTTCTCGTTTATTTTTGCCAGTTTTCGTACCAGGTGCATTATTTTCTATTGGTGATGGGCATTCTGCACAGGGAGATGGTGAAGTAAATGTCACCGCCATTGAAACTTCCATGAACGGTAGAATTACCCTCAAACTTCGCAAGGATTTGCAATTAACAACACCAATTGCTGAAACTCCAACTCATATTATTACAATGGGGTTTGCTCAAACTTTAGATGAAGCTTTAGAATTAGCTTTAAAAAATATGATTGATTTTCTGGAACGCTTTACAAATTTGTCGCCAGAAGATGCTTATGTATTGTGTAGTTTAGCTGTGAATTTTCACATCACTCAAGTTGTGAATAGTCCCCAAAAAGGTGTGCATGGAATGCTATCTAAATCAATCTTTGACAAGAAAATTAATTTATAGTTTTAAAAAATTGAAATTATCAGATTCCCGACTATCTTTGTTTAATTGTAGGTGTTCGTTATTTACTGAACACCTAAAAAGTTTAATTAAGCTTCAGCAATATTTTTGTTAAGTTCTCGCCTAACTTTTCAATAGATTCTTGCTGTTTCGGATCTTTTAACGTGCCATCACTATTAAAAGCTTCGTAAGCTTTGGTTATTGCGATTTGATCAGGTAGTACCAAAACTTTGATGTTTCCCAAAATAGACCGCAGGTGAACCAAACCGCGCAAACCACCAAGAGCGCCTGGGGAAGCGCTCATAATACTAGCAACTTTACCTGCAAAAGCAGTCAAAGCCAACGGTGCTTCATTTTGATATGGACGAGATGCCCAGTCAATGGCGTTCTTCAAAACTGCTGTGAGTGAACTGTTGTATTCCGGTGAAGCAATTAGCAATCCTTGATGAGAAATCATCAAATCCTTAAACGTGCGGGCGTTGGCAGGTAATCCTTCTTGAGCTTCTAAATCTTCATCATACAGAGGTAAGGGCAAATCGCGGAGGTCTAGATAAGTTACTTCTGCGCCTGCTGCCTGAGCGCCAGCCGCCGCGATTTTTACCAATTTTTTGTTGTAAGAATCAATTCGGGTGCTGCCTGCAAAGGCAAGGATTTTAGGTGTAGATGCCATAGTTTTAGGTTGAACGGAAGATTTGACACTTCAGATGCATTATCCTGTTTTCAGGCGATCGCTATTTGCTACCTTTAGATTTTCTTTACAAACTTTCTCGTTATGGCAAATTGGTCAGATTCTTATCTCGGTAAGTTACGACAAGTTGTAGGCGATCGCTTACTTCTATTATTTGGTGTACGCGTAATTATCGAGGATAATTTGGGGCGCGTTTTGTTACAAAAGCGAAGTGATTTCAAACTTTGGGGGCTACCTGGTGGCTGTCCAGAAGTAGGTGACTCTGCCGAAGAATGTTCAGCACGAGAAGTTTTTGAAGAAACTGGTTTAACAGTTAAGCGTTTTGAAGCTGTGGGGTTTTCTTCCAATCCAACCTTTGAAACTGTAACTTATCCCAATGGCGATCGCGTCCAAAATTTCATTTTAATTTTGCGAGCCGTTGAATGGTCAGGCAGTCTCGCTTGCTTAGATGGAGAATCGCTGGCGCTGGAATTTTTTGATTTGGCAGACTTACCTACATTAATGCCAAACGATCGCCCTGTTTTGGAAAAGTTTCAAGAATACAAAAAAAGCGGCAAATTCCTGATGTTCTAAAGCATTTTTTCTAAGAATTGCTTGGCGCGATCGCACTGAGGATTTTGGAAAAACTCGTTAGGAGTAGCATCTTCTGCTAAACTTCCCTGGTCGAGGAACATAATTCTATTGGCAACAACTCTTGCAAACCCCATTTCATGGGTAACGATCGCCATTGTGATTCCAGATAGCGCTAAATCTTTCATCACTTCCAGCACATCCTTAACCATTTCGGGATCTAGTGCAGAGGTGGGTTCATCAAATAAAATCATCTCAGGTTCCATTGCTAAGGCACGAGCGATCGCTACTCGCTGTTTCTGTCCCCCAGATAGTTTGGACGGATAGACAGATACTTTTTCTTCTAAACCTACCTTCTTCAGCAATTCTAAGCCATGTTGTTCTGCTTTTTGCTTGCTTATTCCTTTCACCTTTATGGGTGCATAAGTGACATTTTGCAGCACATTCATGTGGGGAAACAAATTAAAATGTTGAAATACCATTACCAAATGCTGGCGCACCTTAGCGATATTTGCTTTGGGCTTGGTAATTTCTTGATCGTGAAAGTAGATTCTGCCTCTGGTAGGTTGTTCTAACAAGTTCATGCATCGCAGAAAGGTAGACTTACCTGAACCAGAAGGGCCTAATATAGCAACCACTTCCCCTTGATAAAATTCAGTGGAAATATCTTTGAGTACGTCGAGTTTACCAAAGGATTTACATAAGAATTCCGTGCGAATTACTACATTATTCACTTTGTCGTAACCTCCTTTCTAAAGCCGATGCACCCAAAGTCATGCCCATTACTAAAACATAGTAGATTAACCCTGCAAATAGCAGTGGTTCAAAATAAATATATTTATTTGCACCAACGATTTGAGCGCTGCGTAATATTTCCACCACCCCAATTGTTGACACCAGTGCAGAATCTTTAAGCAGTCCGATAGTTTCATTTACCAATGCTGGGAGAATATTCTTCAATGCTTGGGGTAAAATCACATCCCACATCATCAACCAATAGGGAACACCCATAGACATCGCCGCTTCACTTTGTCCTTTATCCACCGCCTGAATTCCACCTCTGATGGTTTCTGACATATAAGCGCCAGAATTCAGGGTAAAAGTTAGCACCCCAGCCTGCAATGCTGAAATGTCATAGCCTGTAAGTTGAGGTGTTGCGTAGTAAACCAAGGCCAACTGCAATAGTAAAGGTGTGCCTCGAAAAACAGAAGTATAGGCGTTAGCAACCCAGGTAAGCGGCTTGATGCCGAGGATTTTTAATAGAGATAGGATTGTTCCCCAGATTAACCCCAAGGAGACGGATAATAGGGTGAACAACAAAGTTAAAGGAATTCCCCGAAGAATAAAGGGAATGTCTGGAAGAATTCTGGTGAAGTCGAGATTCAATCCGCCTTTGGCAGGAGTTGAGGATGCAGAATTAGCGGTATTAGTCTCTGAAAACCACTTGGCGACGAGTTTATTCAATGTACCATCGTCCTTCATTTGTTGAAGAACTTTATTAAACGGTTCTACTAAAGAAGAACCTTTGGGAAAAGCGATCGCAGATCCACTTGCTTCCTCTGAGGGAATTGTATTAAATTCTAAATCTGGGTTAGCTTGGGCAAATCCTTTAGCGACGGTATCCTCAATAATTGCTGCATCAATTCGTCCAGATTTGATTTCCTGAACTACTTCCGGTACTCTGTTGAGTTGTTTTAGTTGAATACCTGCAACTTTTTGAGCAATTTTCTGGGCATTTTGTTCTTGGATGGTTCCTAGTTGTACCCCAACCTTTTTTCCTAATAAGTCTTGAGGCTGCTTTAAGTTGCTACCTTTAGGAGCGACAATTGTATCTTTAGCTTCGTAATAAATAATTGAAAAGTCAATATTTTTCTGACGTTCTGGAGTCGGAGTCATCCCAGCCATGACAAAATCAGCGCGATTTGCTTGGAGTGCAGGGATTAAGCCATTAAAATCGGATTCCATTATTTGAAGTTTAAACCCTAGTTTTTCAGCCAGGGTTTTGGCAATATCTATATCAAAGCCAACGATTTGGCGTAGGCGTAGCCCGTCGTAGACATCGCCTCCTTTCGTATCATAAAACTCATAAGGGGGATAATCTGGGGAAGTAATCATCGTCAGCGTGTCTTTCCCTAAAGGTGAGGCAGCTTTTAGAGGATTACTATGTCCGATGATGCTGATTACTAATGCTACAACTAGTATGATTGATAGCCATATTTTCTTTTTCTTCATGAATTTGATAATTATATAATTGAAATTCTGCACCTTAAACGCGTAAAATCGTGGGTTAGAATTTAAACGCAAAGGGGCGCGGAGGTAAGCGCAGAGGTACGCAGAGAGTTTTTTATAAATTAATGAAATGTTGTAGTTAGAGACTGTCAAATTCTGACTTTAGTAGCCTCCAGCAACTTAACGCTGGCATAAATCGCATCAATATAAGGTGTGGGAATTTGAGTAAGTTTTCCTAATTCTGCGACTGCGCCAACAATAGCATCTATCTCCGTAGCGCGTCCTGATTCAATATCTTGTAGCATTGAGGTTTTATGGGCACCCACATTTTCTGCGCCATTAATTCGCTGTTCTAAAGTAATACCAAACTTTATACCTAAACTTTCTGCGATCGCTTGAGTTTCTGTCATCATAAGCCGTGCTAGTTCACGGGTGAGGGGATAACGGCAAATATCCTCTAGAGTCGCACCAGTCAGGGCACTGATGGGGTTAAATGCCACATTTCCCCACAATTTAATCCAAATTTCCGTGCGAATTTGATTGCGAATTGGTGCTTTGAATCCTGCTTGTTTTAAAATCTCTGCCAATAATTGGATGCGATCGCTTTTACTCCCATCGATTTCACCAAGAGTAAAGCGATCGCCTTCAATATGCTTAATCACACCTGGTTCAATTATCTCAGTTGCCGGGTAAACAACACAACCGATAGCACGTTCAGCACCGATACTAGCTTCAATAGTCCCATCTGGATCGACAGATTGAATTCGCGTACCTTCATACTCACCACCATACTTGCGAAAGTACCACCAAGGAACGCCATTTTGGGCTGTCACCACCATTGTCTGAGGATTGTAGAGTGCAGGAAGAAGAGGTGCGATCGCAGGCACACTGTGAGCCTTGACAGTTAAAATGACTACATCTTGTGGCCCCGCTTCGTGAATATCACTAGTTGCCAAAGCCGGAGTAGCAATTTGGCTAGAACTGTCTGCCATGATCAACTTCAGCCCATTTTTTTGAATTGCTTTCAAATGGGAACCACGCGCAATCAGCGTCACTGCTTCACCTGCCAGTGCCAGTTTTGCCCCTAAATATCCACCAATCGCACCCGCGCCAACAATACAGATTTTCATTTTGTCAAAAAATATGAGTTGTGGAAGACGGTATCCAATTCAGTTCCCAGTAGTGAGTTCTCCAGCTTAGAGTGGGAAGATTCACAACTACTACTCATTACTCATTACTCATTACTCATTACTCATTACTCATTACTCATTACTCATTACTCATTACTCCTGAAGCTTTGCATCGCTTTCAGTAAATCTTGATGAACAGATTTTGAGGCAGCTACTATTAATCCAGGCAGGCTATAGTTTTGACAAGTATGCAGTGGCGGTAAAGTCGAACCATCGAGAGTAGTGACAATCCAGCCAGCCTCTTTGGCAATAAAAGCCAGTGCAGCACTATCAATAAATTTACCCGATTTGATGACTGCTCCACTCAAGTCACCAGTGAGAATACCATTAAGATTGGGAATTTGAATATCGCTAGAGTAATCAGCCGCTATATCGATTACTTGATATTGATTTTTTAGTAGAGGTGCGATCGCATTCATTTCCCATCCCAACAAAATAGCAGGTTTGGTAGACGTAATATGTAACGGGGCACAGGCTTCTAAGTTCATATCCAGCGTCCCTTTAAAAGCACCTTCACCTCGAAGGGCATAAAAATAAACATTTTGGGCAGGGGAAATGGCAAGTACTGCTTCAAAATCATCCGAATTTAAAATGCTGAGAATAATTTGGTAATTAGAATGTCCATCCATGTAAAATTTTGTGCCATCAATCGGGTCAAGTGTGACTAAATAATCACCTTCTGAACCGATATCAGTAGCGCGAAAATACTTAGTGTTATTAGAACTTTCATACTCTTCACCAAAAAAGCGAATCTCTGGGAAAGTCGCCAGTAATACTACTTCTACTAAGTTTTGAATCGCCACATCTGCATCAGTAAGTGCAGCACTAAAAAAGTTATCTCCTTTTTCTTTAGCGGGAAGTGCAGCAATTTTTGGTTGCAGAAAATTGGCATAAGCTGCGGCTACTTTCAGATGGGGAAGTAAAGTCTCTAAAATTAGTCGAGTAGTTGGTCTGGACATTACAGCAAACTCCTTTTATAAATAATCACAAAATCAATAATCTATTTTCAATAAGTAATAGTTGAGTTTATTTTAAATCCAATAACATTTGATTAAAACTAGATTTAAAGGTTATAGAGATGCGAAATTTCGCATCTCTATAACTCAGCACTACGGTGCAATGCCAACTACCAATAATATTTATCCCTCAATCTAACCAATTAATTTCTGCCAGCTAGCAGGCCCAACAATCCCATCAGCATCTAGACCATTTTGCTTTTGAAAGTTCTTAATTGCAACTTCTGTTTGCGGCCCGTAAACGCCATCGTTATCGACACCTAAACGGTATTGCAAATATCTAACAACCGCACCACCAGCATGGTTTGGTCTGATAATTCGTTTTGCCAAAATTAGATTTATGGCATTCCATGTAGTTGCATCAGCAAATCCAGTTGCCCGAACTCCGACAGCAGTTTGAAATTTTTCTGTAGCAGATTTGGTATTAGCGCCAGTGAAGCCATCTTCCACTAATGCCTTACCATTTCTATCGGTTATTCTGAGTCGATTTAAGGCTTTTTGCAGTCTGAGAACAGTTGTATCTATATTTTCTTCTTCATCTGGTACGGGGTTAACAGAAGTACTTGGCAGTTTCCCAGTTAAGCCTTTAACGATCGCATTAGCCATAGATTCTGGGTCATAAAGATTCATATCTTTTTGCGAATCTATGAAGCAACATTCTACCAGAATCGCAGGCATATCCGTATTTTTCAGAACATACAAGTGGGAACCGCTCTTAACACCGCGATTAAAAAATCCCAACTTGACGATTTCATCTAATACAGGTTTAGCGATTTTTCTGCCATTTGCGCTGGTTGCAAATACTTCCGTACCATTAGCTTGTCTGTTGAAAGCATTAAAATGAATCGATACAAAAATATCTACTCTACTTGCATTAGCCGTAGAACATCTTTTAGAGAGCGATTCAGTTACTGTCCTAGCACTACTTGGTCTACATACTACAACGTCATTGCCTAAAGCTCTTAATTTGGTTATAACTCTATTACCTACATCTAGAGTTAAATTATCCTCAACTTTGATTCCTCTAGCTCCTGTATCTGGTGGGCAATTGTGCCCGCTATCAATTCCAAATTTCATGATTTTATCCTTAAATTACGTCTTTTTACACTAAGTCAAAACTTTTTCAAGTTTATAGAAAAAATTTTGTTAATAACATTGTTGGAGTAATTGTTAGCAATGTCTGCATTATTTTGAGCATTACTACGCTGGTAAACAAAATAAGTTTTTGTGCAAACCTAACCAGCAAATTTTATATGATAAAATCTACTAAGTTACAGGTATGCTGTAGTCAAAAACACAATTATTATAATTTATAAAAATCGGAAATAACAAGTTCACTTTTGCAATCAACTTAAATGCATCTATCGCCTCCATTATTCAGATAATAACGCTTTAGAAAAGTAGAAAGCCATGAAAAATATACCTACTTAGATGGCAAACCTTTAAACCGAAGGCATCTCCTAATGTAAATGTGGGCTTATAAAGAAGTCGTAAATCCTTTACAGACTCTATTCTTGGCTTGCTGTTAACCCTGAGCAGCTTAACACATAATACTTTAAAGTATTAAAAAATACGTAAATAGTTTCTAGAAACCTGCGAGAGATTGATTAATTTAGATCAAAATATCCCAAGGGCATTGGTGATGGTGATACCCTAGCTATCTCAAGGAATTATTGACCGGAATCTGTCGGTAGATATTTAACAATCAGTCTGAAAGCACGTTTAAAATTTAAGTGAAGAAATATTTCGTAGCTTACAGGCATGAAACGCATCGTCTTGGTTGCTGGGTTTGAATCATTCAACGCTGACTTGTACAGGAAAGCAGCTTTATTAGCTAACTCTCGCTGTCCTGAGTTGGATATTCGGGTATTTAGCGATCGCAATCTTACCAACAAACGCACTGAGGTAGAAGCAGCACTTGATGGCGCTGATGTGTTTTTCGGTAGCCTCCTATTTGATTATGACCAGGTTGTGTGGTTGCGCGATCGCATTTCCCAAATTCCCATCCGCTTAGTCTTTGAGTCAGCCTTGGAATTGATGAGTTTAACCAAGCTGGGTGACTTTGCCATTGGCGACAAACCCAAAGGAATGCCCAAACCAGTTAAATTCATCCTCGACAAATTTAGCAACGGACGAGAAGAAGATAAACTTGCTGGTTACATCAGCTTCTTAAAGATTGGCCCCAAACTACTGAAATACATCCCAGTGCAAAAAGTCCAAGACTTACGCAACTGGTTAATTATCTATGGTTACTGGAATGCAGGCGGCCCAGAAAACGTAGCCTCATTATTCTGGACACTGGCAGAAAAATACTTAGATTTAAAAGTCGGCGACATTCCCCCGCTAATTGAAACCCCCAACATCGGATTACTCCACCCCGACTATCCAGGATTTTTTGAATCGCCAAAAGCATATCTGGAATGGTATCAGAAGATCCCCCCTAGCGCCCCTTTTCAAGGAGGGTTGGGGGGATTTAAAGCCACAAAACCAGTTATCGGAATTCTCCTCTACCGCAAACACGTCATCACCAAACAACCCTACATTCCCCAACTGATTCGCAGTTTTGAAAAAGCTGGTTTAACTCCTTTACCCATCTTCATCAACGGCGTAGAAGGACACGTGGCGGTACGAGATTTAATGACAACCGACTATGAAATTCAGCAACGAAAACTAGGTAACATAGAGACTCCCTCACTATCAAGTGAAGCAGTAAAAGTAGATGCGATCGTCTCTACAATTGGCTTTCCTCTGGTGGGTGGCCCGGCTGGTTCAATGGAAGCTGGCCGTCAAATAGAAGTAGCAAAGCGTATCCTCACTGCCAAAAATGTACCTTATATTGTTGCTGCACCATTATTAATTCAAGATATTTCCTCGTGGACGCGCCAAGGTGTCGGCGGATTGCAAAGTGTGGTGTTGTACGCATTACCAGAATTGGATGGGGCTATTGATACCATTCCCCTTGGTGGTTTAGTGGGCGAAAATATTTATCTGGTTCCCGAACGGGTGCAGCGATTAATTGGTAGAGTGAAAACTTGGGTGGCTTTGCGGCAAAAACCTGCTTCGGAACGCAAGATTGCCGTCATTTTATATGGGTTTCCTCCTGGTTATGGTGCTGTAGGCACAGCTGCATTATTAAATGTGCCGCGTAGTTTACTGAAGTTTCTCCATGCACTCAAAGAACAGGGTTACACTGTGGGAGATTTACCAGAAGATGGGGAAGAATTGATTCGCTGGGTGAAAGAGGCGGATGAATCTTTAGATGATACAAAAAATATCCCCGCATCCGTTAGCGCCCGTACCCTAGAAAAATGGTTGGGATATCTGCAAACATCCCGCATCGAAAAACAATGGAAATCTCTCACGGGGACTGGAATTAAAACTTATGGCGATGAATTCCAGATTGGCGGTGTGCAATTAGGAAATGTGTGGATAGGTGTACAACCACCTTTGGGGATACAAGGCGACCCGATGCGCTTAATGTTTGAACGAGATTTAACGCCACATCCGCAATATGCTGCTTATTATAAATGGCTGCAAAATGAGTTTCAAGCTGATGCTATCGTTCACTTTGGGATGCATGGGACGGTGGAATGGTTGCCTGGTTCTCCGTTGGGGAATACGGGTTATTCTTGGTCGGATATCCTGTTAGGAAATTTGCCTAATCTATATATATATGCGGCGAATAATCCGTCTGAATCAATGTTGGCAAAACGTCGCGGTTATGGTGTATTGATTTCTCATAATGTACCGCCTTATGGTCGCGCAGGTTTATATAAAGAATTGGTAGCATTGCGGGATTTGATTTCGGAGTATCGGGAAGATCCACAAAAGAATTATGTTTTGAAGGAAGGGATTTGTAAGAAAATTGTGGATTCTGGGTTGGATGCAGATTGTCCGTTTGCGGATGCGAAGAAGTTGGGGATTGCGTTTACGCCTGAGAATGTTCGGATGTTTAGTGGTCATGCTTTTGATGATTATTTGGTGGAGTTGTATGAATATTTGCAGGTTTTAGAGAATCGGTTGTTTTCTTCGGGATTGCATACGTTGGGGGAAAAGCCGAGTGAGGAGGAGTTGGGGGCATATTTGGAGGCTTATTTTGGGGGGGAAGAGGAAGAAAACGAACCGCCAAGACGCCAAGAACGCCAAGAAGAAGAAAAGCAAATAAGGGATTTGTTGATGCAGTCTACGGATGAGTTGACGAATTTGTTAAGGGGGTTGAATGGGGAGTATATTCCGCCTGCGCCTGGGGGGGATTTGTTAAGGGATGGGGCTGGTGTTTTGCCGACTGGGAGGAATATTCATGCTTTAGATCCCTATCGGATGCCTTCGCCTGCGGCTTATGAACGGGGACGGGAAATTGGTCAAAAAATTATCGCCCAGCATTTGGATGAATATGGGAAGTATCCTGAAACGGTGGCGGTGATGCTTTGGGGATTGGATGCAATTAAAACTAAGGGTGAATCTTTGGGGATTCTGTTGGAATTGGTGGGGGCTGAACCTGTTAAGGAAGGAACTGGCAGAATTGTTCGTTATGAATTAAAGCCGTTGATGGAAGTTGGACATCCCCGCATTGATGTGTTGGGCAATTTGTCTGGAATTTTCCGAGATAGTTTTGTAAATATCATTGAATTATTAGATGATTTATTTCAACGGGCGGCTGATGCTGATGAACCGGACGACCGGAATTTTATTAGAAGACACGCTTTAGCTTTAAAAGCCCAAGGTGTGGAAAATGCATCAGCGAGATTGTTTTCTAATCCGGCGGGTGATTTTGGTTCTTTGGTGAATGATAAAGTGGTTGATGGTAACTGGGAATCTGGCGAGGAGTTAGGCAATACTTGGCAAAGTCGCAATGTATTCAGCTACGGGAGAGAAGATAAAGGTCAAGCTAGACCGGAAGTTTTGAATACGTTGTTAAAAACTAGCGATCGCATTGTTCAAGAAATCGATTCGGTAGAATATGGTTTAACTGATATTCAAGAATATTACGCCAATACTGGCGGTTTGAAAAAGGCAGCAGAAAAACAAAGCGGTAAAAAAGTTACAACTAGTTTTGTAGAAAGTTTCTCGAAGGATACTACACCCCGCAATTTAGATGATTTGTTGCGAATGGAGTACCGCACTAAGTTGCTAAACCCTAAATGGGCGCAAGCGATGGCGAATCAAGGTTCTGGTGGTGCTTTTGAAATTTCCCAACGGATGACGGCGTTGATTGGTTGGGGTGGTACTGCCGATTTTACTGATGATTGGGTTTATGACCAAGCGGCTGATACTTATGCTTTAGATGCAGAGATGGCGGATAAATTACGTAAGGCAAATCCTGAAGCTTTCCGCAATATTTTAGGGAGAATGTTAGAGGCGCATGGGCGGGGTTTTTGGGAAGCTGATAGTGATAAGTTGGATAAATTGCGTCAGTTATATGAGTTGACAGATGAAGAGTTGGAGGGAGTGACGGCTTAAATAATCAGATGTTATAAAAAGAACAGCATTCTCTTTGTAGCTAA